>NZ_JBNNHG010000102.1:0-13650 GCF_050268705.1 Stenotrophomonas sp. NPDC077659
TAGAAGCAGGCCGAGACCGTGCGCCTGGCCGAGCGCCAGCTCGACCGCGTCATCGACCTGAACTTCTACCCGATCGAAACCGCCCGCCGCGCCAACCTGCGCTGGCGTCCGGTCGGCCTGGGCTGCATGGGCCTGCAGGACGTGTTCTTCCGCAAGCGCCTGCCGTTCGACAGCGCCGAAGCCCGCGCCCTGTCGAAGAAGATTGCCGAAACGATCTACTTCCACGCCCTGGAAACCTCCTCGGAGCTGGCCCAGGAACGCGGCAAGCACCCGTCGTTCAACGACACCCGTGCCGCCAGCGGCGAACTGCAGTTCGACGCCTGGAACGTGGTGCCGGAAGACACCGCGCGCTGGGATGCCCTGCGTGCGCGCATCAAGGAACACGGCCTGCGCAACTCGCTGATGATCGCGATTGCCCCGACCGCCACCATCGCTTCGATCGCCGGTTGCTACGAGTGCGTCGAACCGCAGGTGTCCAACCTGTTCAAGCGCGAGACCCTGTCCGGTGACTTCCTGCAGGTCAACCGCTACCTGGTGAACGAGCTGAAGAAGCTGGGCCTGTGGACCGCCGACATGCGCGACGCCATCAAGCTGGCCGAAGGTTCCATCGCCGGCGTGGCGCAGATTCCGGAAGCCCTGCGCGAGGTCTACCGCACCGCGTGGGAACTGCCGATGCGTTCGCTGATCGACATGGCCGCCGAGCGTGGCGCCTTCATCGACCAGTCCGCCTCGCTCAACCTGTTCATGGAAAGCCCGAACATCGGCGCGATGTCCTCCATGTACATGTACGCCTGGAAGCAGGGCATCAAGACCACCTACTACCTGCGTTCGCGCCCGGCCACCAAGATCGCCAAGACCACGGTGAGCAGCGCGGCCCCGGCCAAGGTGTTCACCCCGGACGAAGCCATCGCCTGCTCGCTGGAAAACCCGGAAGCCTGCGAGGCCTGCCAATAAGAGCGGCACCGCCGCGCGGTAGTGCCGGCCGCTGGCCGGCAACCCCGGCAAATGATCATCACCCACGGTAGCGCCGGGCCATGCCCGGCGGCTCACCCAGGAATTCAAGGAAACACCCATGGCCGACACGCCCAAGCAGATGCTGCTCGATCCCGGTTTTGAACTGACCCTGCGCCCGATGCGCTACCCGCAGTTCTATGACATGTACCGGAACGCGATCAAGAACACCTGGACGGTGGAAGAGATCAATTTCCAGATCGACATCACCGACCTGCACAGCAAGATGTCGCCGGGTGAGCGCCACCTGATCCACCGCCTGGTTGCGTTCTTCGCCACCGGCGATTCGATCGTGTCCAACAACCTGGTGCTGAACCTGTACCAGCACTTGAACGCGCCCGAAGCGCGCATGTACCTGTCGCGCCAGCTGTACGAAGAGGCGCTGCACGTGCAGTTCTACCTGACCCTGCTCGACAACTACCTGCCGGATCCGGAGGAGCGCGTCAAAGCCTTCGCCGCGGTGGAAAACATCGACTCGATCAAGAAGAAGGCTGACTTCTGCTTCAAGTGGATCGACTCGATCCAGGACCTCAAGCGCATCGAGACCCGTGCCGAGCGCCGCCAGTTCCTGCTGAACCAGATCTGCTTCGCCGCGTGCATTGAAGGCCTGTTCTTCTTCGCCGCCTTCGCCTACGTGTACTACTTCCGTTCGCGCGGCCTGCTGCCGGGCCTGGCCTCGGGCACCAACTGGGTGTTCCGCGACGAGAGCGCGCACATGGAGTTCGCGTTTGAATCGGTGCGCGTGGTTCGTGAGGAAGAACCGGACCTGTTCGACGACGAAATGAAGCAGCAGGTCTATGACATGCTGGCCGAAGCGATCGAGTGCGAAGTGCAGTTTGCCGAGGACGTGCTGTCCGGTGGCGTGGCTGGCATCTCCACCCGCGACATGCGCCAGTACCTGCAGCACTGCGCCGACCAGCACTTCGCCAAGCTGGGCATGGAAAAGAAGTACAACGTGCGCAACCCGCTGCCGTTCATGGAACTGCAGGACGTGCAGGAACTGACCAACTTCTTCGAGCGCCGCGTCTCGGCCTACCAGGTCGGCGTGCAGGGCGAAGTCGCCTTCGACATGAACTTCTGATCGCACTGATCAAGTCTGTCGCAACAAAAAACCCCGGCCATGCCGGGGTTTTTTGTGGCCGAACGTCGGCCTTCTGTAGAGCCGAGCCAATGCTCGGCTCACGCGCGGAGCGCGCAATGACGCAATCTGCATCAACGGTCAATCACGACCCAATACGTCGGCACTACCCGCAACGTGCACGCCTGTCGCATAAGCCTCTGGAATCACATGGATTCCGCTGCACATCATGGCGCGCTGCTGGCGCACCAGCAGCCGGGACTGCAATCCCGAAACCTATCGACTGATACGCTCGCCAACCGTCGCCGGCAATTGTCCGGCGTCGGTTGGCGACTCGTCGCACTTCTGCGGCGGGCGGTGCGTGGAGGCCTTGTGCCTTCCGGTTTTCAGTCGGTAGACCGGGATTGCAGCCACGCATCGTCCGCCACCCTCATCGGTGGCCTGATCCGTAATGGAGGAACCACCATGAGTACCGATCCGACGAACACGCATGAACTCAACCACCAACTGCTGCGTCTGCGCCGCCTGATGCAGGGCATCGAAGGAACCGCGCTGCCGCTCTGTGACCACCAGCTCGCCCAGGCAAGCGGCAGCGCTTCGCCGCTGCAGGGCAAGCAACCGGCCGAAGCCACACAGGCCATGCTGTGTCTGGCCATCAACAGCCGCCGCTGCGCGGAAACAGTGGAACGACTGGTCGCCGGACCGACCCTGCACTGACGGTAGCGCCGGGCCACGCCCGGCGGAATCCATCCGCCGCGGCGGGAAACATCGACCGCGCTGCGCGCTCGCCGGGCATGGCCCGGCGCTACCGCTACCAACGGTCTTGCCGCCGCCCTTCCACCACCATGCGCACTGCCCGCTCGGCCAGGACCCTGCGCGGATGTCGTTGATTCATCCCTGAGCCGTTGCCAGCGGGCGAATGGTTCAGGAATTCACATACCACTTTCGCCAGCGGTGAAGGCTGTGGCCCATTTGTCGGGCCGACTTGCCGCATCGGCGACTGAGTTGCTGCAGCCAATGCCCTGCTTGACTCCAGACGTTGTGCTAGATTCGCGAAAGTTGCACTCCTGCGAAAGGTACTTTCATGGATGCATGGGAGGAACAAACCGCTACTTCATCAGAAGGCGGACTTCGGGGTCGCTCCTGGATAGCAGCGTGTGGCTGTCTCACAGCAGCTATTGCGGCTTCTGTACTGTCAGCGTGTTCGAGCGGTACGCACCCAAGCCCCTCATATCATTTGGATCAAAGACAGTCCGTCAAATCAGGGAGCGACATTGGTAGGGAGCGATTCAAGAACGACCTCGAGCGTTTGATCAGCGTGCATTTTGATGATTTCGATGCGTTGAATGAACGGCTTCACACGCACCTGGGCGAGCCGACTCGACAGGGTTTGAGGGACGAGCGGATCGCAGAGCGCGGAATGTTGGGTGACCTTGAGGTCCGGAACATCAAGTTGAGAAGTGCTGCCGACAATCCTGCGCATGCGAACCTGATCTTTGAGGTCGCGCCACCGAGCATCGCACTCGAGGACGTTAATTGGGAGGACTCCATCGTAAATCCACCTCACCCCGACGCGTCTGGCTCCCACCCTTACTGGTCTGGGCAAGTGAACGGCGCAGAGGTCGTGCTCGGGCTCGCCGCTGACAACGTGACGCTGACCTACGTATCGATCAGGCAGCGCTAACCCTCTGTCATTGCGAAGGAGCCGCAACATGGAGTAGGCGTGGCGCAGTGTAGCGCCGCCTGCACGGCCCGGGTTCTACAATGGCCCACCCCACACCGATGGCCACCGCCATGACCCCCATCCCCGAATCCGTGCCGCCCATCGAAGTGCGCATGGCCGAAATCGTCTTCCCCAACCACACCAACCACATGGGCACCCTGTTCGGTGGCCAGGCGCTGGCATGGATGGACAAGGCCGCCTTCCTCGCCGCGGCCCGCTACTCGCGCCGCACCGTGGTGACCGCGCGCAGCGACCAGGTCGATTTCAAGCTGCCCATCCGCATCGGCCAGATGGTGGAAACCATCGGCCGCATTGTGGAAGTGGGCCGCAGTTCGATGAAGGTCGAGGTGGAACTGATTGCCGAAGACCTGCACAGCGGCGAGCGCAAGCTGTGCACGCGCGGCCACTTCGTGATGATCGCGCTGGGCGACGATGGTCACCCGACCGCGGTGCCCACGCTGCCGGGCACCCCGGCTGCTGATGCCGTCGACGCCGACTGAACCGGCGCTTGCGGGGGCGCCCACGCGCCCCCATTTCGCTGCCATGACCCCGCCGCTGACCGATTTCATCGACCGCGCCCAGCGCCTGTTCGTGCTGACCGGCGCCGGTTGCAGCACGGCCTCGGGCATCCCCGATTACCGCGATACCGACGGCCAGTGGAAGCGCACGCCGCCGGTGACCTACCAGGCCTTCATGGGCGAGGCGGCCACCCGCCAGCGCTACTGGGCGCGCAGCCTGCTGGGCTGGCCGCGTTTCGGTCTGGCTCTGCCCAACGGTACCCACCAGGCGCTGGCCGCGCTGGAAGCCCGCGGCACCCTGCAGGTGCTGCTGACCCAGAACGTGGATGGCCTGCACCAGCGCGCGGGCAGCCAGAACGTGATCGACCTGCACGGGCGGCTGGATCGAGTGCGCTGCATGGGCTGCGAGCGCTGCAGCGGGCGCGGGGACTTCCAGCAGCGCCTGCTTGACGCCAATCCGGACTGGGAGGCGCTGGAAGCGGATATCGCCCCGGATGGCGACGCCGATCTGGAGACCGATTTCTCCACCTTCGTGGTGCCCGATTGCCCGTACTGCGGTGGCCTGTTGAAGCCGGATGTGGTGTTCTTCGGCGAAAACGTGCCGCGCGATCGCGTTGAGGCCGTGCATGAACATCTGCGCCAAGCCGATGCGGTGCTGGTGGTGGGTTCCTCGCTGATGGTCTATTCGGGCTTCCGCTTCGTGCAGGCCGCCGCCAAGGCCGGGCTGCCGGTGGCGGCATTGAATCGCGGGCGTACCCGCGCCGATGACCTGCTGCAGTTCAAGGATGAACGTGATTGCGCCGAGGCCTTGGCCGCATTTGCGACCCGGTAGCATCCGGCCGGGTAGAGTCGACTGTCAGTCGACTTCCGCGCGCAGCGCGGGGGTGTTCAGCCGTATCGCCAACGGCAGTCGACCAACGGTCGACTCTACCGATCACCCGCCCCCGCGAATGCGCCGAGGCTTTGGCCGCATTCGCGACCCGGTAGCATCCGGCCGGGTAGAGTCGACTGTCAGTCGACTACCGCGCGCAGCGCGGGGTGTTCGGCCGTATCGCCAACGGCAGTCGACTGACAGTTGACTCTACCGGTCATCGCCCTCGTCACCGTCTGGTCCCGGTAGCGCCGGGCCATGCCCGGCGCCACCGCTCACGCGCCCCCGCGAAACAGCGATCCATCCAGAGGGTTGATCCGCAGGCCGTGCAGCGGTGCAATACGCACCCCCTCCGCATCTCCTTACCGTCTTGAGCCAGCTGTTCTCGCCGATGTCGCTCGGCCCCCTGACCCTGCCCAACCGCATCGTGATCGCGCCGATGTGCCAGTACTCCGCCGGAGACGGCCGCGCCAGCGACTGGCACGCCATGCACCTGGGCAACCTGGCGCAGTCCGGCGCCGGCCTGCTGATCCTGGAAGCCACTGCGGTCGAGCCGCGCGGCCGCATCAGCTGGGCCGACCTGGGCCTGGGGGACGACGGTACCGAGGCCGCGCTGGCGCAGGTGCTGGCCAGCGTGCGCCGCTGGTCGTCGATGCCGCTGGGCATCCAGCTGGCCCACGCGGGGCGCAAGGCCTCCACCGCCCGCCCGTGGGACGGTGGCCGCCAGCTGCCGGCCGACGATGCCAACGGCTGGGCCACCGTCGCACCGTCGCCGGTACCGTTCCACGCCGCCGATCCTGCGCCGGAGGCACTGGATGACGCCGGCATTGCCGAGATCATCGCCGCCTTCGCCGCCAGCGCAGTGCGTGCCGAACGCCTGGGCCTGGAGCTGATCGAGATCCACGCCGCGCACGGTTACCTGCTGCACCAGTTCCTCTCCCCGCTCAGCAACCGCCGCACCGATGGTTACGGCGGCTCGCTGCCGAACCGCCTGCGCCTGCTGGTGGAAGTGTTCGATGCGGTGCGCGAAGCGGTGTCGGACAAGGTATCGGTGGGCGTGCGTATCTCCGCCACCGACTGGGTTGACGGCGGCTGGGACCTGGTGCAGAGCGAAGCACTGGCCCAGGTGCTGGACGCGCGCGGCTGCAACTTCCTGCATGTGTCCAGCGGCGGCCTCGACGAGCGCCAGAAGATCAGCGTCGGCCCGGGCTACCAGGTGCCGTTCGCGGCAGCCATCAAGGCGAAGAAGCTGCGCATGCCGGTCATTGCGGTGGGCCTGATCACCGAGCCGGAACAGGCCGAATCGATCCTGCGCCACAACCAGGCCGATGCCATCGCCCTGGCGCGCGGCATCCTGTACGACCCGCGCTGGCCGTGGCACGCCGCTGCGGCGCTGGGCGACAGCGTGGTGCCGTCGCCGCAGTACCTGCGCTGCGAGCCGCGCGAAGTACGCAACGTGTTTCGCGCGCGCTGAACCTCAGACCTGCCAGGCCGGCGTCATGCCGGCCTGCAGGTGCTCGAACAGGGCACGGATCTTCGCGGTGAAATCGCGGCGGTCGCTTACGCAGAAGAACACCTCCATCGGCTCCGGCTGCCACGCGCTGGCCGGGCCGAATACCGCCTGCAGGCGGCCATCGCGCAGGTACGGCTCGGCCACGAACGCGGCCAGCCGGGTGACGCCCGCACCCGCTGCAGCCAGCTGGGCCAGCGCGTCGATGTCATCGCAGACCATGCTCGGCGGCAGCGCCGCGTCCACCCGCTGGCCATCCTTCAGCAGGCCCCAGCGCAGCGGTCGGCCATCGGTGGGGAAGCGGTGCAGCAGGCCACAATGGCGGCTCAGCTCGGCCGGATCGCGCGGTGTGCCCTGCGCCTCCAGGTAGGCGGGCGACGCACAGAACACGAACGGGATGCGCGCCAGCGGCCGCGCCACCAGACCATCTTCCAACTGCGCACCGATGCGGATGCTGGCATCCACCGCTTCCGGCCCGTGCTGCACGGCGCGATCGCTCAGGCACAGTTCCAGCTGCAGTTGCGGGTAGCGCTGCTGCAGGCTGGGCAGCAGCGGTGCCAGCACATGGCGGCCGAATGCGCTGCTGCTGGCGATGCGCAGCGGCCCGGACGGTTCGATATCACCCGCAGTGACCATCGCCTGCGCGCGCGCCAGGTCGGCCTCGATATGGCGCACCTGCGCCAGATACACCGCACCGGCCTCGCTGAGCGCCAGCTGCCGCGTGCTGCGATTGAGCAGGCGCACGCCCAGGTGGGCTTCCAGCCGGGTGATGTTCTGGCCCACCGCAGTGGCACTGATGCCCAGCTGGCGAGCGGCAGCGGCAATGCTGCCGGTCTGCGCGGTGCGGGTGAAGCTGCGGATGAGCTGCAACAGGTTCATGACCGGCCAGCTTGCCATGCGGGAGGGCAAGTATCGCTTGGGTCTGTACCAAGCAGTTCGGTTGCATCGGTGACCATCGTCCCCGCCGCCACGGCGCTGCCCTAAACTCGGGCGATGCGCCCCGATTCCATTCTTACCCTGTCCTGCCCCGACCGCACCGGTATCGTCTACCGCGTCTCGGGGCTGTTGTTCGACCACGGCTGCAACATCCTCGACGCCCAGCAGTTCGGCGATGAGGAAAGCGGCCGCTTCTTCCTGCGCGTGCATTTCGACCGCGATGCGAGCCTGCCGCTCGACACCGTGCATGCCGCCATGGCCACGCTGGCGGCCGACTACGGCATGGATTGGCAGCTGCACGATGGGCGTCGCCGCGCGCGCCTGCTGGTGTTGGTCAGCAAGCAGGGCCATTGCCTGAACGATCTGCTGTTCCGCGCCCATAGCGGCCAGCTGAAAGTGGACATTGCCGCAGTGGCCTCCAACCACGCCGATTTCGCGCCGCTGGCCGCGTCCTACCAGGTGCCGTTCCACCACCTGCCGGTGAACGCAGAAACGCGCGCGGTGCAGGAACAGCAGATCATTGACCTGGTCGAACGCGAACGCATCGATCTGGTCGTGCTGGCGCGCTACATGCAGATCCTGTCGCCCACGCTGTGCCGCGCACTTGCGGGCCGCGCCATCAACATCCACCACAGCTTCCTGCCCAGCTTCAAAGGCGCGCAGCCGTACCACCAGGCGCACGCGCGCGGGGTCAAGATCATCGGCGCCACCGCGCACTACGTCACCGAAGATCTGGACGAAGGCCCGATCATCGAACAGGACGTGGCCCGCGTGGACCACGCCATGGCGCCGCGCGAGCTGGTGCGGCTGGGCAGCGATACCGAATCGCAGGTGCTGGCGCGTGCCGTGCGCCGGCATGTGGAGCACCGCATTCTGCTCAACGGGCACCGCACGGTGGTGTTCCGGTAACGCGTCGTCCATCCCGCGTCCGCCGGGCGTGGCCCGGCGCTACCAACGGGCGTGATCGGGTAGCGCCGGGCCATGCCCGGCGGAGCTGCTCCACGCTTCTTTCCTGCTGATGGGCTTGGGGCACGTTGAACGAACGCCATCAATGTGTTCTAGAAGGCCGGGCGGAATCGAAGACCACATCGGATCCAGAATGAAGTCAACGCCCTCGCGCCGCGCGAGTTTGGCGGCTGGAATGAAATCCGCATCTCCCGCTACCAGAATGATCTGACGAACCTGTCGTTTCAGTGATAGTGAGGAGATGTCCAAGCCAATACGCATATCGACGCCCTTCTGCCTCACCTCCGGGTGCAGGTCGCTCGGCAGGAGCGCGGAAAATTCGCGTTTGCCTTTCAGTAGCGCATCAAGCGTTCGGGAATCAGTCGTCCATGCGTTGGAGTCCGCGAGATGACCAAGCCTCAAGGCCACTTTCCGTTTCTGCTTCAAAGCGTCATGCAGGCCGACCCTGAATAGTGCTTCGGGCGACTGCGCATAGTTGATGCAGACACCAGATATCGGGTTGTGCATCCGCTTCTGCAGCGGCGGGCAGTCGTAGAAGAAGATGCGGTAGAGATCGCGCCTGTCGCAGCCCGACGAAGTCAGGTGCGCGAGAGTCCATCGGTGTGCCACTTCTGCAGCACGTTCGGCATTATGCGCGTTGTGCGGCTCGATGCGACGGAATCGCTTAACAAAATAGCCGCCATCGATGAGGATCGCTGTTGGCATGCCGTTGCCTTCCGGTTCCATCCAATGAAAAGCCCCTGGTTCGGCCGTCCCGCGATCTGTAGGGGGGCGTACTTGAGGGGCTGGATGGGTTCATTGTCTTGCTGTGGGCAGGGGTGCGCAAGCGGCAGACGCGACAGTTGCCGGTTGCCGGCCAGCGGCCGGCACTACCAATCTCGGGGATGAGGTAGCGCCGGGCCATGCCCGGCGGCCACGCGTCAAACCACCGCAATCCCCGCCTTGCCCAGCGCCTCGCGCACCATCGCGTCGTTGGCTTCGGTCACCGGCCGGGTCAGCTCCCACAGGAACTTCACCCGGAAGCCGGATTTCACCGCGTCCTGGGCGCTCCACAGCACGCAGTAATCGCGCGCCAGGCCGCACACGTGCACCTCGCGGATGCGGCGCTCATGCAGCCAGCCGGCCAGGCCGGTCGGCGGGCGTTCGCCCTCCGGGCCGTGGTTCTCGCGGAAGGCGCTGTAGGAATCCACCTGCGGGCGGGTGCCCTTGCGCAGGATCAGGTCGGCCACGGTCCAGTCCACATCCGGGTGCAGCGCGGCGCCGTCGCTGCCCTGCACGCAGTGGTCCGGCCACAGGGTCTGCGGCTGGGCGTGAAGCAGGATGCTCTCGAACGGTCGCTTGCCGGGATGCTGGCTGGCGAAGGACGCATGGTCAGCCGGGTGCCAATCCTGGGTGGCCACGACCGTGCGGTAGCGGCGCTGCGCCAGCAGTTCTGCAATCGGTGCCACCAGCGCATCGCCCTGGTCACAGGCCAGCGCGCCACCAGGCATGAAGTCCGGCTGCAGGTCGATCACCAGCAGGGCGACATCGGCGGGCAGGGCGGTCATGGCAGGGTCCAGCAGCACGGAAGGGGCGACCAGCGTGGCCGCCCCCTGCGCTCGCGTCAATCGCCCGGCGGTGTTTCATTGTCCTGGCCGTAATACAGCAGGCCGATCTTGATGCGCTCGCGGCCGGTTTCGCGGCGGTGGCGGTTGGCATCGCGCAGCGAGTACACGCAGCCGCAGTATTCCTGCTGGTAGAACTGCTCGCGCTTGCTGATTTCCACCATGCGGCTGGCACCACCGCCCTTGCGCCAGTTGTAATCCCAGTACTGCAGGCCCTCGTAGCGCGACGCGGCGCGGATGCCGCAGTCGTTGATCTGTGCCATGTTCTTCCAGCGCGAAATGCCCAGCGACGAGCTGATGGTGTCGTAGCCATGCTCATGCGCGTACAGCGCGGTGCGCTCGAAACGCATGTCGAAGCACATCGTGCAGCGGATGCCGCGCTCGGGTTCGTTTTCCATGCCGCGCGCACGGCTGAACCAGTTGTCGGTGTCGTAGTCGCAATCGATGAAGGGAATGCTGTGCTGCTCGGCAAAGCGGATGTTTTCCTGCTTGCGCAGCTCGTACTCCTTCACCGGGTGGATGTTGGGGTTGTAGAAGAAGATCGCGTAGTCGATCCCGGAGGCGGTGATCGCCTCCATCACTTCGCCCGAACAGGGCGCGCAGCACGAATGCAGCAGCAGGCGCTTGCCGTCGGCGGGCAGGGACAGGGCGGGGCGTTGGAACTCGGTCATCGTCGGGTGCATCTGGGCGTGGGCAACGGGTCTGGCCGGAAACCGTGAACAGGACGCACGCGACCACGCCGCCTGCACGCGCAGGACGACAGTGGCCCCGGCAACCTCCCCGCGGAGATTCCAGGTCGAATCAGGGGACGGTCGTGTCCCCCGGCCGGGGCCGGTATTCGGGCTGATGGACACGGGCCGCAGCCCACCTACTACCTGCCGCTTCCCAGGCGCGCGCCCAGTGCTGTTGGCAGGATTCGTTTCCATTCACCGCTGCGGGGCAGCTCCGGAATGGGCGCGCGAGGCGCCTTCACCGGATTCCCGTTCAAATCCCTGCCACCATCCAGCCACGGCAGGGATACCTTCGGCGTGCCCACGGTGGACGGCTTGCTGGAACCAGTCAAGGGGGCCGTTCCAGTAGATCCACGCCATGCGTGGATGCACCCTTACCGCTGGCCCGCCGCCCGCGCGCGGATGTCCTCCAACCGCTGGTCATGCAGCAGGCGGCCGTTCTCCCACACGGTCACCATCGCATCCTCAAATCCCGCCGGCAGCGTTTCATCGCCATCAGCCGGCAGCGCCACGGTGTGCAGGCTGCCATCATCCAGCCGGCGCAGCAGGCGCATGCGGCCGCGCTTGCTGGCCTTGCCCGCGTCGGTGATCGGGTCCTTGTAGACGTCGATCCATGCACCGTCCACCCGCGCGGCCGAGCACTTCAGCGCGAACTTCTGCGTATCGCGGTCCAGCCGCTGCAGCAGCGCGCCGCCCATGCCGAACGCCACATTGTCCGCGGCGTAACCCTGCCCGGTGATGCGCTGCAGGATGGCGCGGATCGTGTCCGGGTTGATGCCATCGCCCTGGATCACCCGCACGTGGTTGAGCACGCGGTAGCCCTTGCCGTTGATCGTGTGGCCGAAGGCCTCATCCAGCCGGCGCAGGCTTTCGGCCACCACCTCCACCGGGTCGCCCGAATCGGGACGGATGACCAGGGTGGCGCCCGAGGCGATCACTTCATCGCGCAGGGTGGTACCCCAGTGATCGCTGATGGCGCGGTAGATGTCATAGCTGTCCGACACCACGGCGACAATCGCACCGGGCCTGCCGAACTGGCGCAGCATGTTGCGGTACGCATCTACTTCGCGATCGCGGCCCCAGCTGGTGATGGTGCTGTGCTCGGCAGCGGGTATCGAAGAGCCGGCCATCGGCGCGTGGTAGTGCGCACGCGCCAGGCACAGCGCCGAGACGGTATCGGTGCCGAGGAAGTTGACCAGGTGCGCGGCACCGCCCAGTGCGGCCGATTCCAGGCTCGATACACCACGTGCGCCGAAATCGTGCAGCTTGAACGGCAGTTGCCCCTGCGCATCGTCGCTGGTCTGCTGCAGGAAGCCGGCGATGGTCTGCCGCGCATGCCAGCTGATGGTGGCCACGGTGACCGGGTACCACACGCGCAGCAGCAGGGTTTCCAGGTACGAAGGCACCCAGAACGCGGCCGGGTCGGTCGACTCGATGGTCATCAGCGCCTGGTGTGTAGGCACCACGCTGCCTTCCGGCACGGCGCGGATACGTACCGGTAGGTGGCCACCGAGGCGGTCGACGATATCGCGCCAACCGGCTTCGTTGAACGGTTCGCCATGCGCGGCGAACACCGCGGCGGCGTCATCGATGTCGGCGTGAGTGACCGGCCGCGCCAGGGCGTCCTTGAGGATGGCCTGCAGGCCGAAGAACACCGTGCGGTCGTGCAGGCCGCCGCGCGATTCCACGTAGAAGAACGTGGCATCGGTACCGGGCGGGTACTGCAGCCAGTGGCTGGCCTTGTAGCTGTCGGTGTTGAGGAGAAGGTTATCGAGGTAGTGCATGACGGAAGCTCCTTCGCGTCGGGTGACACCAGCGGTCTATCCGCCAGTGGGAAAGGCCGGGCAGGTCAGCCGCGGCCCAGGAAATACTCCAGGATGTGCAGGTGGTCTTCGTACAGCTGCGGGCCCATGTCCAGGGCTTCGCTCACCGGAATCCAGCGCGCCTTGTCGGCGTCATCGCCGCCGCGCACCGGGGGCAGATCACCGGCCGGGAATTCAAAGTGGAAACCATGGGTGATGGTGCGGCCGCGCTGGCTGCGGTCGGGGTGGTCGAACACCTGCTGGCTCTTCAGCGAGCCCTTCAGCACCGGCAGCGGAATCTTCAGCCGGGTCTCTTCGCGTAGTTCGCGCAGGCAGCTGTCGAGCAGGCTCTGGTCCTGGCCGACGAAACCACCAGGCAGCGCCCACAGGCCCTTGCCGGGCTCCGAACGGCGGCGCACCAGCAGCACGTGGCCCGAGTGCACCACCACCGCATCGGTAGTGACGAACGTGGGCGCGTAGGGCGCGTCCTTCCAGGCGGCCTTGTACTGTTCGATGAAGCGGTACTCGGCCACCAGCTGGCCGTAGGCCGGTGCACTCTTGCGGAACGCCTCAAGCATGTCGTACACCGGTGCGGGCACATTTCCACGCAGCATCAGCAGCGCACCGTGGAAGTCGACATCGCCGGCTTCAAACAGGTAGCGGCGCAGTTCGGTGGCCGACAGGGTGGCGGTGTGCTGTACGTCCACCAGCGGCCACTGCGGGAATTCGCGCAGGTAGTAGCTGGAGGCATCCTTGTCCATGCCGATCAGGCCGACCTTGGCATCGGCGGCGGCGCCATCGTTGCGCAGGGCTTCGGCCACCTGGCGCTGCACGTTGGCGATCCACTGCGCTTCGTTGTACAGGTGGTCGCGCAGCGGGCGGATCAGCAGGCGGTCGGTG
>NZ_JBNNHG010000103.1:0-11575 GCF_050268705.1 Stenotrophomonas sp. NPDC077659
GCCACCTGGGGGGCACGCTGGCAGGGGGCGCTGGCGGATGAGCGATGCAGTCGACTGGGGCGCGGTCCGCGCGCTGTTCGATTCGGTCTGCGAACTGCCCGAGCCGCAATGGGAAATCCAGCTGCTGGCGCTGACCAGCGATGCGGCACTGGTGCACGAGACGCTGGCGCTGCTGCGCGCACAGACCCAGGCATTGGGTGGCATGCAGCGGTCGATCGATACCGTGCTTGCCTCGCTGGATGAAGAGGGCACGCAGGTGGGTGAGCTGATCGGGCCGTGGCGTCTGGTGCGCCTGCTTGCGGCCGGTGGCATGGGGCGGGTATTCCTGGCCGAGCGCGCTGACCAGCTCTACCGTCGCCAGGTGGCGATCAAGGTCATGCGGCGCAGTTTCGATCCCGCATTGGCGCGCCGGCTGCAGGCCGAGAGCCAGATCCTGGCCGATCTGCAGCATCCCAACATCGCCCGCCTGTACGACGTGGGCCGCGCCGCAGCCGACCAGCCCTACCTGGTGATGGAGTTCATCGATGGGCAGCGGCTGGATGAAGCGTGCCGCGCGCCCGACATCACGCTGGCGCGGGTGCTGGGTATGTTCTGCAAGGTCTGCCGTGCGGTGCAGGCTGCCCATGCACAAGGCGTGATCCACTGCGACATCAAGCCGGCCAATGTGCTGGTGCGCAGTGATGATGAACCGGTGCTGCTGGATTTCGGCATCTCGCGGCTGCTCGACAATGGCAGCAGCGAGGCGGCGGCCTATGCCACGCCCCGTTACACCAGCCCGGAACGACGGTCGGGCCGGCCGGCCGCCGTGGCCGATGACATCTACAGCCTCGGCGTGATGCTGGACGAGCTGCTGGCGCTGGGCGGCGCTGCCGTGGGCCGGCATGCCGACCTGCTGGCGGTGGTGGCACGCGCGTGCGCGCCGGTGGCGGGTGATCGCTATGCATCGGTGGATGCGCTGGCCGAGGATGTGGTCCGCTTCCAGCAGCACCGTCCGGTGCGCGCGCGGCGTACGGGCCGCCTGCAACGGGCGCGCCTGTTCCTGCGCCGGCAGTGGCGCGCCACCACATTGGTGGTCTGCGCGCTGGTGGTTGCGGTGGGTTTCGTGCAGCGCATCGGTGATGCCCGTGCGCGCGCTGAAGAAAATGCGGCGGCCGCGGCGAGCATCGCCGATGTCCTGGTGGCGGCCTTTGATTCGGCCGAGCCCGGTATCCGGGGCGACCGGCCGATGACCGCGCGCGAGGTGCTGGACCTGGGTGCATTGCGTATCCAGCAGGATCTTTCCGCATCACCGCTGGTACGCGCACGGCTGCAGGCCGCGCTGGGCCGTGCCTACCGCAACCTCGGGCAGCCGCGCGAAGGTGGTGCACTGCTGCAGGGGGCGGCGCAGGGGCTGCGCGATGCCGGTGCCCCGGCACACGAGATCGCCGCGGTGGAAGCCGCCCTGGCGCTGCTGCTGGTGGAGGAAGGCCAGCAGGATGCTGCCTTGGCCGGCGCGCAACGCGGGCTGGCACTGCTGGCCAAGGACGATGACATCGGCGTGCGCGTCGATCTGCTCAATGTCGTTGGCCGCGCCCACGCCAGCCGCGAGCACTTTGATGAGGCCAGTGCGGCCTATGCCGAAGCGTTGGCGCTGGCCCCGCGTGGTCAGGGCGCCGCGTTCGATGCCGCGCGGATGACCACGCTGGCCAATCTGGGCACCCTGTACCGGTCGCAGGGCAAGCTGCAGGCGTCCGAAAAGACGCTGCGCGAGGCGGCGGCCATCGGTGGCGAGACGTCATCGCGGCATGGGCCCGCGCGGTTGCGCGTGCTGCATTCGCTGGTCTACACGCTGCTGGCGCAGGGCCGTGCCGATGAAGCGATGCGGCTGGCCGAGCAGACATTCGTCATCACCCGGCAGCTGTTCGGCATCGACAGCAGCTACACGGCTGCAGCCGAAGCGGCGCTGGCAGGCCAGTACCTCGACCTGGGCCGCTATGGCGAATCGCAGCAGCACTTCGACGCGGCCATTGCCACCAGCAGGCGGGTGGACGGTGCCGACAGCCTGGCCTACGCCGGCATCCTGTATGGCCGGGCGATCATGGAGGAAGCGCGCGGCGATCTGGCTCTGGCCGAGCAGGGCTACCGGCAGACGCTGGCCCTGCACCAGCGCCTGCTGGGCCCGCAGCATCCGCGCAGCCTGGACGTGCAGATGGTGCTGGCACGGCTGCTGATGCGTGCGGACCGGACGGCCGAGGCCGAACCGCTGCTGCGCGAGGTCGGCACGGTGTGGCGGCGCACCCTGGCCGCTGATTCGCAGCAGCTGGTCACCCTGGAGCTGGTGGAGGTGGAGTGGTTGACCCGCGCCGGCCGGTTCGCGCAGGCACGCCAAGCGTTGGCCGCATTCGACCGGCAGCATCCCACGCCGGTGCCCAGCCTGGCGCTGCGGCAGCAGATGCAGACCGCGCTGCTGGCCCAGCGCGGTGGCGCCGCAGATGCCGCCGACCGCTGGGCCACGGTGGTGGCGACCTTCGAACGCTTCTACGGTGCCGATTCCACCGCCACGGCGAAGTGGCGCATTCCTTATGCCGAGAGCCTGTTCAGCGCCGGCAACGCGGCCGCCGCAGCGGCCCAGCTGCAGCGTGCCGGGCCACAGTTGGCAGGTCTGTCGCCGCATTCGGAGTTTCTGCTGCGGGCGGCCGCGTTGGAAATGCAGCTGGCCAGCCATGGCAAGGTCGCCCGGGCGCGATAGGTTCCGCCGGCTTTCTCTGGTTGTTGCATGTCAGGCATCTGCACTGCATGGATCCAGGGGAAGGCAACATGAGCAATGAACAACACGCCCGCCGCCCGGCAATGCGCGGCAGCGGTGGGCTGCTGCACCGCTTCACCAGAGTCTACGGCAAGGCGTGGGAGTGGCGGTGTTCGCGCCTGTGAGCGTCCATCGTCGCGGTGCGCTTCGCGGTATGGGGCGACAGCGGGCGATTCACCTTGCACGGCGGCTGACGCGTGTCGCGCATCAGCCGTGGCGACCATGGCGCGTGAGCGGGTGGCCGGTACCCAGCGGGGATGGCCTCTCAGTAACGCATGTCGTGTTCGCCATCGTGCGGCGTCCCATCGGTCGCTATCGCGGCTGAAAGCAGCCGCATGGCACCTCCGAGCGCGAGTGCGCGGGTGCCGTGTGACAAGGGTTTCAGCCCCTCGTGCAGGCAAACCGTAGATTCCTGATCGATAGTTGCGGACAAGCCCTACAGTCAATGTCGGCGCACGCGATCAGCATGCCCTTGCCGGCTGTCGTGGCCGGCTGGGATTGGCGTCCCATAAACAACTCTGGCGCGTGTCCGGAAAAGGTCCAGGAGGGACGCTTCCGGATGACGCGATCCGCTGGTCCGTGGCGGGTGATGCGTGGGGATCATCGCGATCCGCCGGTCCGCTCCAGAGTTGCCGGTACGCCAACCCGCATCGCCCGCCGCCCGTCCGCGTACCTGCGCGGGTGTGAGGGCCGCAGCTCTGCCCCGGCGGAGCGCACCTCATCTGGGGAATGGCGGCGGGCGGTGCACTTCTCCCCTTTCATCACGTCTGGAACAGGTGCTCGACCAGGTAGTCGATGAACACCCGCAGGCGAGCGCTCGGTTGCCGTTTGCCTGGCCATACCAGCGAGAACTGGCCGTGCTGCCGCGGCAGCACGGCCAGCATGCGCTTCCCGGCTGGAGTCGGCCAGCACCGGCAGCAGCACGTGGTCGCCGATGAAGGGCAGCCCGATGCACAGCGGGCTGCGCGACACTGCCTGAGCTGTAGCGTGGGTGCGCGGTGTCACTCAGGTGTCGCGGCGGGATCACGCGGTCTATGCCGGCCGAGGCCTAGAGTCGGTCATCCCCGTCCCCCACGGAGATCTGCCATGTGGCTGCTTGATCATCTCTGGCCCAGCCGCCGTCCGCTGCCGCCGCCGATGGCCGTCGAACCGGCGCCGCCGCCGCGCAGGCCCTGGTTGAAGCGCCCTGCACGGGCAGGCCGCAGCGGCATGGCCCCGTGGCAGAAGGTCGCTCCGGTCACGCGCCGCACCCGCCACTAGGTGCTGCGCTTCAGCCGGCCCGGTCAGCCGGATGGTTGACCCCGTCGTTGACCGGGATGACCCCCAGTGCGAAGGGATCGATGCCGTCCAGGCAGGCGACGTTGTAACCGTACTGGTCGGGGTTGGAGCGACGCCGGTGATGGGTGTAGACGCCGCAGATGCCGCAGAAGTAGTGCTCAGCCACGTGGGTGTTGAACTGGTACAGGCGCAGATGGTCCTGGCCACGCACCACCTGCAGCCCCTCGCGGCTGACGCTGGCAGCGATGGCACCGCGGCGGCGGCACATCGAGCAGTCGCAGCGGCGCGGCTCGACGATGCCCTCGGGCAGGTCCAGCAGCAGTTCGACGGTGCCGCAATGGCAGGTGGCGCGGTGCCGGGGCTGTACGGCGACGCCGGCTACGGAGGTGATTCCCATCGCGGTTTCCGGGTGTGGTGAGCATGCCAGTATGCGCCGGTGCAACCGGCCCGGGCCATTGCTGAATGGGGGCTATGATGCCAGCGTTGGCCGGATTGTGGCTAACTATGCCGCCCCCGATCACGACCGGATGCACATGAACGGCGCAGGACGTTGGATGAAAGGATGTGCCATGGCGCTGCTGGCGCTGTGGATGGCCGGTCTGTTCGCCTACCAGCTGCCGGGTCCCGGTTGGTTGTCGGCGGGCGTGGCCATGCTGTGGCTGCTGGCAGCATTGTGCGCGGCCTGGACGGTGGCACGCGGCAGGCGCAGCCGCCGCTGGAGCGTTTTCTACCTTGCCTCGGTGGTGCTGGCCGGCGTGTGGTGGCTGCTTCTGACTCCGCGCCAGGACCGTGACTGGGCTGATGACGTGGCCCAGCGCCTGCACGTGGCATCTTTCGACGGCCGGCACGTGGTGCTGGAAAACGTGCGCGACTTCACCTGGCGCACCGAGACCGACTACGACGCACGCTGGGTCCGCCGCGAATACGACCTGGATCAACTGCGCTCGGCCGATCTGGTGCTGTCCTACTGGATGGGCCCAGCCATTGCCCACACCTTGGTGTCGTTCGGTTTCGACGATGGCCGCCACCTGGTGTTCTCGCTGGAGATCCGCAAGGAGCAGGGCGAATCCTTCTCGGCGCTGGGCGGCTTCTTCCGCCGCTTCGAGATGACCCTGGTTGCCGCAGAGGAGACGGACATCCTGCGCACGCGCACCAATGCGCGTGGCGAGGATGTCTACCTGTACCGCCTGCATGGACTGGACCGCAGCCAGCTGAAGGCGCTGTTCGCCGCCTACCTCGATGAGGCGAAGCAGTTGGACGCTGCGCCGGCGTTCTACAACACGGCCACCAGCAATTGCACCACCATTGTCTTCGATTTGGCCCGGCATATCGCCCCCGGCCTGCCGATGGACTACCGCCTGCTGCTGTCCGGCTACCTGGCCGAGTACGCACAGGAGGTCGGCGGACTGGTGCCCGGCGTGCCGTATGCCGAACTGCATGCCAAGGGCCGCATCACCGAACGCGCGCTGCACATGGCCGCGGGCGAAAACTATTCCGCCGTCATCCGCCGTGGCATTCCCGGCACCGAGCAGGACCCGCAGCAATGACCGTGGTTTTCCCGATCCGCTGGCAGCGCGTGCTGCCGGCGCTGCTGGCTGCGCTCGTCCTGCTGGGTGGCAGCGGCTGTGCGATGGTTACCGTCAAGCAGGTGGCGTCCAGCGATTCGCTGGTGAACAAGCGTGCCGACGTACTCAACACCGGCAAGCTCAGCCCGGCCTCGCGCGAGACGCTCAGTGCCGCCGGCCTGGACGAATCGCAGTGCGAGAAAGACTTCCTGGTGTGCCGCAGCACGCTGTTGATGACCGATGACCTCAACGTCGAGCAGCGGTTGTCGACGCTGTCCGAACTGTGGGTGAAGGCGGCTCTGGCGTTGACCCCGAAGAAGCACGCCGCCGGCGAGCCGCCGATGAGCGATGCCGCACTCGATGCGTGGCTGGAAGCCGCGCGTTACGGCTACGCCTATCTGTTTTTCAGTGGCCGCTCGCCTTCGGACCGCGCGTTCGAGGACCGGCAGACGCAGGTACGCGATTACTACAACTACGCGGCGGAAAAAGCTGCCGTGGTACTGTTCGCACGTGCCCGTGCAGCGGCGCTGGCTGGCGAGGATTATACGCAGCCGATGTCCGCCGGCAGCTGGACGCTTGCGGCGAACTACCAGCAACTGGCGCTGAAGAGCATCCCCTCGCAGCTGGTGCCGGCTGGCACGGTCAGCTTCGTCGGGCTGCGCAGCACCTACCGCCGCGATGGCTTCGGTGCCGAGCTGGTGATGGTGATGGAGCCGCCGAAGCTGGTGGTGCCGGTGGTGGCTGACGATGGCCCCAAGGCCGAGGCGCCACAGGATGAGGGTGACGCGGCGCGCGGCCGCCGCCATCGGCACGACGACGGCGTGCCCGAATTCAGCGAGATGTCTGCGATCAATGTCACCGCACTGCTGCGCTTCCAGGGTGACAGTCTGGACGATGTGATGCGTACGCGGCGGGTCGAGCTGGATGCCTATTCGCCGGAAGCGACCGAGCGCATCACCCTGCATGGCGAACACGTTCCGCTGGCGGGCAACTTCACCGCGGCCTACGGCCTGTGGCTGGCGCAGAGCGGCTTTGCCACGCAGTCGTTGCGCACGTTGTTCGGCCTCAGCGAGGGCATTGGCGAGCCGCACATCTACCTGATGCAGCCATGGGACCCGAACCGCCGCATCATCTTCATGCTGCACGGCCTGGCCAGCAGCCCGGAGGCCTGGGTGAACCTGGCCAATGAGATCATGGGCGACCCGGGGCTGCGCCGCCAGTTCCAGGTATGGCAGGTCTATTACCCCACCAATGCCCCCATCGCCCTGAACCGCTACCAGATCGCGACCGCGTTCAACGACACGTTGAAGCACTTCGACCCCAGCGGCAGCACGCGTGCATCGAAGGACATGGTGTACATCGGCCACAGCATGGGCGGCGTGCTGGCGCGGCTGCTGGTCAGCGATTCGGGCGATGTGCTGTGGAACGACCTGCTGGCCAGCTACGACCTGAAGGGCGAGCGGCTGAAGCGCGTGCAGAGCAGGCTGGGGCCGCTGTTGCACTTCAACGCGCAGCCGAACGTGGAGCGCGCGATCTTCATCGCCGCCCCGCACCAGGGCACCGATATCGCCGGCAACAAGGTCGGCCGTCTGATCGGCCGGCTGGTGCGTCTGCCGCTGACCATCCTGGGCAAGTTCGAGGATGTGTTCCTGGCGTTGGCGCAGGCCGAGCAGCAGGTCGACGGCACCGCAAAGCCGAAAATCCCCAACAGCATCGACAACCTCAAGGCCAGCGACCCGTTCGTGAGGGCCGCCGCGCAGCTGCCGATCGCGCCGGGCGTGAAGTACCACTCGATCATCGCCCAGCGCAAACCGGAACTGCCACTGGAAAAATCCGATGATGGACTGGTGCCGTACTGGAGCGCGCACCTGCCCGGTGCACAGTCGGAGAAGGTGATCATTTCCGGGCACAGCGTGCAGGAAAGCCCGCAGGCGGTGCTGGAAGTCAGGCGCATCCTGCACCGGGACATCGACGAGGTGGGGACCGGAACCCGGTAGTGCCGGCCGCTGGCCGGCCGTTCCGGAACGTCCCTGCATATCGGTTGCCGGCCAGCGGCCGCCACTACCGTAATGCGGCCAGGGCCCGTGAAGACCGACACCTGGGATTGCCGACGGCTGGCCGGCAATCCCGCATTGCGGCTGCCTACACCCGTCGCGCCACCACCGTAGCCAACACGGCAAGGCCGACGGTGATCGCCAGGCACAACACATAACCGGTGTGCGGTGCCTGTTCGACGAACAGTGCGAACAGCGCACCGGATAGGGCCAGCGCCGTGGCCACGCACAGTGCCTCGCTCAGCTGCAGGGCCGAACTGTTGCGGCCCTGTTCCCGCGGCGCGGAGAGCGACAGCGTGAGCACCGACAGGCTGGCGTAGATCATGCCCATGCCGAAGCCGGTGAGGGTCCAGCCGAGCAGTGCGATGGGCAGCGGCACGGCATTGAACAGCACGGCCAATGTGGCGATGATGCCGAGAGTCATCAGCACCGTGCCCACGCGCAGCAACTGCTGCCGTGACCAACCGCGCTGCTGGTGGCCCTGCAGCCAGGAACCGCTGAACCAGCCCAGCGCGCCCAGGCTCAGCACCGCGCCGGCCCCGCTCGGCGACAGGCCACGTTCGCGCTGCAGCAGCAGCGGCAGGTACGCCTCGCAGGCGAAGAAGGCTGCGGCGGCGACGCCACGCAGCGCAATCACGCTGGGCAGACCGCGGCGCAGGTGCAGCGTGCCCGGCGGCAACAGGCGGTGCCCGCACAGCAGCAGGCCAACCACGGCCGCGCCCATGCAGGCCATTGCCAGCACGCCCTGCTGCTGTCCACCGAAATACAGCAGCAGCGCCGCCAGCGATGCACCGGCGGCCCAGCGTACGACCGCGTTGTCGCCATCCTCGTTGCGGGTTTCAACGTGTTCCTGCCGGGCCAGCGCCGAGCGCAGCATCAATGCCGCGGGGATCGCCAGCAGCGGCACGATCAGGAACACCCAGCGCCAGCCCAGGTGCTGCACGATCATGCCGCTCAGCGCTGGCCCCACCATCGACGGCACCACCCACCCGGCGGAGAACGCGGCGAACACCTTCGGTCGCAGCGGCTCGGGGTAGTTGCGGCCGACCATCACGTACAGCGCGACCGAGATCGCGCCGCTGCCCAGGCCCTGCAGCAGCCGCCCGGCCACCAGCATGCCCATGCGGGTGGCCAGCCCGGCCAGCAGCAGGCCCAGCACGAAGCAGGCCAGGCCCCACCACAACGGCCGCGCCGGGCCGCTGCGGTCGGTCCAGCGCCCGGCCACGGTCATGCCCACCACGCTGGTGGCCAGCGTGCCGCCGAACGCCAGCGCATACAGGCGAAGGCCGTCCAGCGCTTCGGCCACGGTGGGCATGGCAGCGGCCACGGCCAGCGCTTCGAAGGCGAGCAGGGCGACCAGCACGACCATGCCGAGGGTGGTACTGCGGTGGGCGGGGGAGAGGATGGAATCGTGAGCGGACGTCGCCGTCGCCGGTGTCACGGTGGGGGTATTCATGAGGAGGCAAAGACTCGGGCCGCGCTTGTCATCCGGCGGCGAAGACCGCAGCATGACACCTGAACCATGGTTGAGGTCAAGCAATGCAGGAGCAGGAACTTAGCGTGGGCGAGGTGGCCCGCCGCAGCGGCGTTGCGGTGTCCGCGTTGCATTTCTATGAGCGCAAGGGACTGATCAGCAGCCTGCGCACGGCAGGCAACCAGCGCCGTTATGCGCGCGACGTGCTGCGCCGGCTGGCGGTGATCCGCGTTGCACAGCGGGTGGGCATGCCGCTGGAAGCGGTGGCACGCGCGTTCGGGACCCTGCCGCAGGGCCGCGCGCCGACCAAGGCCGACTGGGCGCGGCTGTCCGCGTGCTGGCAGCAGGAGCTGGAAGAACGCATCCACATGCTGCAGCTGCTGCGCGATGAGCTGACCGGCTGCATCGGCTGCGGCTGCCTGTCGCTGAAGCGCTGCCGCCTGGCAAATCCCGACGACGTGCTCGGCGAGCGTGGCGATGGCGCCATGCGCTGGGGCTGAGTCGCCCCCGGTAGCGCCGGGCCATGCCCGGCGGCGGTTGCAGCAATTACCAGACGGTGAGGGTCTCGCCGCTCTGGATGCCTTCCACTGCGCGCTGGAAGGCCAGCGCCGCGCGATGCGCGGGCACGGCTTCGAAGCCTGGGAAATAAGGGCCGTAGGAATCCAGCGATTCGGCCAGCACGTTCGGGCTTACCGCGTTGATGCGCAGCCCGCGTGGCAGCAGTTCCAGCGCGGCAGCACGCACGAAACCTTCCAACGCCTGGTTGACCGCGGTGGCGTTGACGCCGTCGCGGATCGGCTGGGCGCTGATGATGCCCGTGGTGAGGGTGATCGAGCCGCCCGGGTTCAGATGATGCTGTGCCGCCAGCGCCAACCGCACCTGGCCGAGCAGCTTGTCCTGCAGGCCGCTGTTGAACTGGGCGGCGGTCATGGTCTGCAGCGGGCCGAAATGCACGTTGCCGGTGGTGGAGATGACCGCATCGACGGGGCCGGTCTGGGCGAACAGTGCCGAGACGCTGGCATCGTCGGCCAGATCCACGCGCAGCGCGCCACTGTGGCGGCCGGCGGCGAGAATCTCGTGGTGCTGGCCAAGGTGGCGGGCGACCGCTTGGCCGAGGGTGCCGCTGGCACCGACAAGCAGGATCTTCATCGTGGCGTCCTCGAAGGGAAGGACTGCAGTCTGCGCTGTCGGCCACAGGTTCGGTAAGCGGCGTATGATTTGCATATTCCTAACCAGGGGTTGGCAATGGATACGCTTCGTTGCATGCAGGCCTTCGTGGCCGTGACCGAGCACGGCAGCTTTTCCGCGGCAGCGGTGCAGTTGCAGGTCTCCGCAGTGATGGTCGGCAAGTACATCCAGCAACTGGAAGCGCACCTGGGCACTGCGTTGCTGCAGCGGAACACCCGCCATCAGCGCCTGACCGAAGCTGGCTCGGCCTACCTGTCCGGCTGCCGGCAGGTACTGGAACAGGTTCAGCAGGCCGAGGCTGATGTCGCCGGGCTGCAACGCCAGCCGCAGGGCCTGCTGCGCATCAGTGCTCCCACCACCTGGGGCAGCTGCGTGTTGGCGCCGTTACTGTCGGGCCTGCTGCGTGCGCAGCCGCTGCTGAACATCGAACTGGACCTCAGCAACCGTTGCGTGGATCTGATCGAGGACGGCTTCGATGCGGCGATCCGGGTTGGGCCGTTGCCCTCGCAGGAACTGGTGGCGCGTCCGCTGCCGCCCTATGCGATGAGCCTGTGTGCGTCGCCGGCCTATCTGCGCCGACGGGGGACGCCGCACACGCCGGCTGATCTGGCCGGGCACGACTGCCTGAGCCATCTGGCATGGCGTGGCGGCCATGGTTGGCAGTTGGCCAATGGTGAACAGGTGGACTGGGATGCGCGGCTGGCGAGCAATGATGGCTATGCGCTGCGCGAAGCGGCGGTGGCCGGTGCGGGCCTGATCCTGCAGCCGACGGCGCTGTTGGCCGCCGACATCGCGGCCGGACGTTTGAAACCGCTGTTGCGCGACCATGTACCCGCGCCACGGCCGATGCACCTGATCTACCTGCCGGACCGGCGGCCACGTCCGCGGCTGCAGTGCTTCGTGGAGTACGTGCTGCAGCACGTGGGGTAGATCGACGCCATGCGTCGATGCCGGCGTGCCGGGAAGGCTCCATCCACGCATGGCGTGGATCTACTGGTGGTTGGTGGACCGGGGCCACGCGTCGATGCGGCGGTCAGTAGATCGACACCATGCGTCGATGCCGGCGTGCCGGTGTACCGGGAAGGCTGCATCCACGCATGGCGTGGATCTACCGGTGGTTGGTGGACCGGGGCCACGCGCCGATGCGGCGGTCAGTAGATCGACGCCATGCGTCGATGCCGGCGTGCCGGTGTACCGGGAAGGCTGCATCCACGCATGGCGTGGATCTACC
>NZ_JBNNHG010000103.1:11672-13558 GCF_050268705.1 Stenotrophomonas sp. NPDC077659
CGTACCGGGAAGGCTGCATCCACGCATGGCGTGGATCTACCGGTGGTTGGTGGACCAGGGCCGCGCGCCGATGCGGCGGTCAGTAGATCGACGCCATGCGTCGATGCCGCAATCAGTCATTCGCCGCCGACAAATCCCGCCCACGCTGCTGCGCCGCGCGCAGTGCCCTGGCCACCAGCGCCTCGAACCCATCGGCCTGGAAACTCTCGATCGCCGCCTGCGTGGTGCCGTTGGGCGAGGTCACCCGGCGCCGCAGTTCGGCCGGGCTCTCACCGGCTTCGTCCAGCATCCGCGATGCTCCCAGCAGGGTCTGCACCACCAGGGTGCGCGCCGCCTCGGCCGACAGGCCCTGGGCAATGCCGGCCGCTTCCATCGCTTCGGCCAGCAGGAACACATAGGCCGGGCCGCTGCCGGATACGGCAGTGACCGAATCCATCAGGGCCTCGTCCTCGATCCACACCGTGCGCCCGGCGCTGGCCAGCACGCGTTCGGCCTGCGCGTGCTGCTGCGCGTCCACCGCCGGCGTGGCATACAGGCCGGTCACGCCGGCGCCCAGCAGGGCAGGGGTGTTGGGCATCGCACGCACCACCGGCAGCGCACCGCCCAGCCAGCGCTGCAGCTGCGTACTGGTGATGCCGGCGGCAATCGACACGACCAGCGGTGCCTGTGCCTGGGCCAGGGCCTGCAGTGAGTGGCAGACCTCGGGCAGGACCTGCGGCTTCACTGCCAGCAGCCAAGTCTGGCCCTGCGCGGCGGCCGCGGCGGCGTTGTCGTAGGTCCGCACGCCAAAATCAGCAGCCAGTGCCTCGCGCAGTGCGCCTACCGGCTCGGCCACGTGGATCTGCGCGGTCGGTGCACCCTGGCGCACCAGTCCGGCAATCAGGCTGCGGGCCATGTTGCCGCCGCCGATGAAGGTAATCGATTCAGCTGTCATGCGCAGTTGCTCAGGTTGAGGCCGGGCGCGGGCGCGCACCGAACAGGGCGGTGCCGATGCGCACCAGGGTGGCACCTTCGGCGATGGCCTCGGCGTAGTCGCTGCTCATGCCCATCGACAGGGTGTCCACCTGCGGATGGCGCGCGGCCAGCGTCTGGAAAAGCACGCGCATGCGCACGAATGCTTCCCGGCGGCGCTCGGCCTCCGGCCACGGCGCAGGAATGGCCATCAACCCGCGCAGGCACAGCGCAGGCTCGGCGCAGATGGCCTCGGCCAGCGCGTCCACGTCCTGCGGCTTACAGCCGTGCTTGCTGCTTTCATCGTCGATGTTGACCTGGATGAGCACGTTCAGCGGCATGCGTCCGGCCGGGCGGTGACGGGCCAGGGCGGTTACCAGCTTGGGCCGGTCCACGCTCTGCACCCAGTCGAAGTGGCTGGCCACGGCCTCGGCCTTGTTCGACTGCAGGTGGCCGATCAGGTGCCATTCCAACCCCAACCCCTGCAGCGCCTGCATCTTGGCCAGGGCTTCCTGCACGTAGTTTTCGCCGAAAGCGCGCTGGCCCTGCGCGGCCAGGGCGACCACGGCCTCGGCCGGCTGGGTCTTGGAAACCGCCAGCAGGCGCGGCGGTGGCCGCCCGGCAGCCTCGGCGGCGTTGTGCAGGTTGCTCAGGATCTCAGGCAGGGCAGTGGCCACGTGACGCGTTCCGGTGTGACAGAAGGCTATACTGCCGCCCGGGGAAAGATCCTTCCAGTCGCAGCCGTTATTGGGGAGTAGCCGCTCATGGATATCGCCGAACTGTTGGCGTTTTCCGTAAAGAACAAAGCGTCCGACCTGCACCTGTCCGCAGGCCTGCCGCCGATGATCCGCGTGGACGGCGATGTTCGCCGGATCAACATCCCGGCCCTGGACCACAAACAGGTCCATGCGCTGGTGTACGACATCATGTCTGAC
>NZ_JBNNHG010000104.1:0-13503 GCF_050268705.1 Stenotrophomonas sp. NPDC077659
CGCAGGTCGAGCAGGGCGGTGACCAGGCTCTGGTGGCGTTCGAGGAACTTGCTGTCCATGCCGCCCAGTGCCAGTGACCGCAGCGGCTGTCCCTGGGCGATGCCCGGGGCCAGCAGGGCCGCCACCGCGCAGGCGCGCACCACGTCCTCGTCGCTGCGTTCGCGCCAGAGGGCGCGGCGCCGTGCCAGCAGTTCGCGCATGTCCAGGGGGGCGTGCTGCTGCAGGTATGCCAGCCGCTGCGCCTGCTGCTGCACGTCAGGACCGGCCGCCGCAGACCACTCCCCCAGGCTGGCGAGCTCCCACGCAACCGGCAGCTCGATGGCCGAGGCGGCACTGCGGTAGCGGCGCGGCTGCCAGTGGACGCGGCCCACCGTGACGGCGCGCCAGCACTGCAGATGCGCGCGCACGGCGGCGGTGTCCTGTTCCAGCTGCCGTGGCGTGGGCTGTGGAATCTCCACAGTCTGCGGCCACGCCGCCGCCCCACGCGTCAGGTCCACGCGGACCTGCGCCTTTTCCCACTGGCGGGCGAGCAGGAGGCCGATCTGCGCGGGTGTTTTCATCCGCTGCGCCTGTCCGGGGCCCGACGCGCCTGGGCGTAGTCCTCCAGCGCCTGCCAGCTCAGCGACGTCAGCGTGGCGTAGCGGCCCCGCCGATGGACCACGATGGCCGAACGGGTATGGTCGCGCAGCAGTCGCAGTTCCTTGTTCGGGGTGACGAACAGCGGGTGCAGGCCGAATTCGTGCAGCGCCCGCACGATGCGCCCGGCCACCGCGTGCGAGCTCTTGGAGAATGCTTCGTCCAGCACCACCGTGCCGAACAACGGGCGCTCGCGGCCGAACGGGCACAACGCATAACTCAGCGATGCCGTCAGCACGTAGCTGGCGATGATCTCCTTCTCGCCACCGCTGCCGCCCTGGGAGCTGGTCCGTTTTTCGATGATGCGTCCGCTGCCACGCTCGCAGACCAGCACCGCGAAGCGCAGCCGGTAGCGCGGATCGAGCAGGGCCAGCGCGCCCTGCGTCTTGCGTCGTTCGGTGGCATCGCGCAGCAGTGCGACCACCTGGGCCAGTGCCTGGTAGTGGGTTTCGCCCTCATCGTCCTTGAGCTGTGCCGAGCGCAGGTACTGCCGTGCCTTCTGCAGCGTGCGCAGCGACTCGTGCTCCACGCGCTGCGGCTCCAGCTGCAGGTAGCGGTCCTGCTGGAAGTCCACCCGGCACAGCGTGGTGTTGAGCGCATGGATGCGCTCTTCGATCTGCGCCACTTCGATGTCCACCTGGCTGAGCAGCTGGGTGACGCCCTGGTCGGAGGATTGGTTCAGGTAGTCCAGGAAGCGGCTCAGCCGTTCGGGCAGGGCTTCTTCCACCAGGGTGGTCAAGCGGGCGCGATAGGCGGGGACGTCTTCCACGCTGATCCCGGCTTCGCTCAGCGCGCCGGTATCCTGTGCCTTGGCCGCGGCCAGTTCGCGCAGCAGCGCCTGGGTCACGGTGTTCAGGCGTGCCGAACTCCGTTTCACTTCATCGGCCAGGCGTTGGCTGGCGGCGCGCTCCTGCGCGTCCAGCGCGTGCGGGTCGGTGGTCGGCGGGTCGGTGAAACGGGCCGCGGCGCGCTGGTGCTGCTGGCTGTCCAGTGGCGCTTCGACGCTGGCGCGCGCAGCTTCCAGCTGCTGTCCTGCGGCGGCGATGTCCTCCTCCAGCCGCGCGCAGGACGCGGTCAGGGCGGCGCGTTCGTCCAGCGTCACCCGCGTATGGGCCTGGGCCGCTTGCAGGGCCAGGCGCGCGTGTTCGATCTTCGAGCCGG
Organism: Stenotrophomonas sp. NPDC077659; assembly: GCF_050268705.1. Classification (NCBI taxonomy): domain Bacteria; kingdom Pseudomonadati; phylum Pseudomonadota; class Gammaproteobacteria; order Lysobacterales; family Lysobacteraceae; genus Stenotrophomonas; species Stenotrophomonas sp. NPDC077659. The sequence continues at coordinate 1,798 of NZ_JBNNHG010000104.1, forward strand.
GGGCAGTCAGTTCCTGCAGCTGCGCCGTCAGCCGCTGCAGGTCCTGCTCGATGCGGCCATGGTCGATGTCCTCCAGGCGCATGGCCTGCAACTGGTCGATCAGCCGCAGGCCACGCTCGGTGTCTTCGGCCTGCTCGACTGCGGCGCGCTTCAGCGCGTCGGCGCGGCTGGTTTCCCCGGCATTTTCGCGCACCGACTGCTCCAGCTGCTGCACGCGGTCGCGGTTGTCGAAACCGGTCATCCAGTCGCGGTCCAGCGGCTTCTGGTCCTGCTTTTCGAACCGTCCGCCACTGCCGGAGAGGCTGCCCTGCACGGTCATTGCATGTGCGGTGCGCTGCAGCGCCTGGGTGTCGGCCACGCAATGGCGGTCCTTTCCCGCGACCAGTGCCTTCACGGCGTCGCTGTGCGGGCCGGGAGCGTACTCCAGCATGCGCGCGAACCCATCGCCGAAGAACGAAGGCGCCTGGGCGGGGGGATGCGCGTCCAGCAGGCGGACATGCAGTTTGTTGTCACGGCCGTTGACCCAGGCCAATGCCTGCGCGAATCGCGCCGATGGCACGATCAGGCGCAGGCGGTCGCTGCCCAGCGCGCGTTCGATCGCACCGCGCCACTGCGCATGCTGAGGTGGCACCTGCACCTGTTCGGCCAGGAAGGGAAGCTCGCTCTCTGCCAGTTGCAGGTGGTTGGCCAGTTCGAGGCGGAACATCTGCTGGGCCACCGGCACATTGGAGGTGGTATGGCGACGCGCCTGCGCCAGTTCGGCGCCCAGTTTCTGCCGTTCGGCGTCCAGCGCCTGCCAGCGCGCGCCCGCCTCCCAGGCCTCACTGCGCTGCTGCTGGGATACCTGGGTCTGCGCGTGGCGCAGTTCGGCCAGTGCCTGCTGGTTGTGGCGCCACGTTGCGTCGTCGGTGGGGACCTGCAGGTTCAGGCCCGCAGCGAGTTGTCCGTAGTGCCCGGCGCGTTCGCGCTTCTGTTCCCGCAGTACCTGCTGTGCGTCGATGCGTTGCCGGAGCATTTCCAGCTGGGCGCCGCCGCTGCCGATGTACAGGGCCTGCAGCTGGGTTTCCTGCTCGCGCGCCTGCACGATCTGCTGTTCGGCGTGCTGTTGCTGCCGTTGCACGACCTCGTGCCGCTGCTGCAGTTCCGCCAACCGTGCCGACCACAGGTCGCGCCGCCGCCCCGCGTACCATGCCGGCAGCAGCGTCTGCAGTTCCTGGCCGGCCTGGTTCTCGGCCTGCACGGCCTGGTAGTCCTTCCAGCTGCGTTCGACCGGCAGCAGCGCATCGCGTTGGCGGCGTGCGGTTTCCAGCTCGGCGCGGATGCCGACCAGTACCGTGAACTCGTCCGCCACGGCGCGTGCGCTCTCGAAGCCGGAGCGGTCATCGAGCACCAGCTCGCGGAACACTTCGTCGATGCTGTTGAGCTGCTTCAGGCCCGCGGCACGGTTGAGCAGTGAAAAGGCATTCTCGCCCACCTCGAAATGGCTGCGCAGCCGCGACAGGAACGGCTGCTTGGTTTCATAGACCTTCAGGCCGGGAACCTGGCGTTCCAGTTCCTTCAGGCCCCGGGCATTGCCATCGCGATGGGCTTCCAGCCAGGCGTCCAGCGCGGGTTCGTCGGAGAGGCAGAACAGCCAGCGCCGTTTCAGGTCGGCCAGCGCCGAGCTGGTTCCATCGAACCAGAACACCGCACCGATGCGCACGGTGGCGGCGCCGTCGCTGAAACGCGCGGCGATCGCGCTGACCACGGCACCCGGGCGACCGATGTGGGCCGTGTCGCTGCTGTCGTTGCCGGCGCCGGAGACGCCCCGCACATAGGACACCAGATCGCGGTCGCTCTCGTGCCCGCCGGTGGAGGCCAGGTTGTAGCGCGGGCTGGCCACCAGCAGCGTCATCAGCGCGTCGATCAGGGTGGTCTTGCCGCTGCCGGTCGGGCCGATGATGGCCGTGCCGGCCAGATCCATGGATGCGCTGTGGCGTCCTTCGAACGGCCCCCAGTTGTAGAGGTCCAGGTCGGTCAGCACACTGCTGGGCAGCAGGGACGATGCGTTCATGCCTCACCCTCCTGCCGGCCGTTCGCATCACCGGCATCACCGGCGCGGTCGGCAGCGTCCTTCATGGCCTTCAGCAGGGCCTGCAGGTTTTCCGGGTTGGCCAGGTGGACGATGATCGGGCGGACGGTGACGCGTTCCTGCTGGTCGATATCCGACACCAGGCCATGCCCCTTGAGCTGTTCCAGCAGTGCCAGCAGCCGCTTGCGTTCCTGCTGGTCGCTGCCCAGGAAGCCCAGGTACGCCTGCAGGTGCGGCAGCAGGTCATCGATGTCCAGTTGCGGCGGGGCGGCGCCCACGCCCGATTCGATTTCGTGGGCGATGAACTGCTGGCGCAGGATCGCCACCAGCAGCGACTGCTCCAGGGTCAGCCGCTGCTTGCGCACCAGCGGGTGCGACCACTCATCCAGGTCACCGCCGCTGCTCCCGGCCACGACCAGATACGCCAGCCCGCGGATGTCATCGATGCGGAGGTCCAGGTCAAGGTTGGCCAGCACCGCACGGACGGTGTCCAGCTGGGTCAGCACGATCTGGTACAGGTTGGGTTTCGCGCCGTCCAGAAGGCCATGGCGGAGCAGTTCCAGCGTGGCCTGTCGTACCAGCGTGTCCAGGGACGGCGTGGCTTGCGGCGCCGGGGTCGAATCAGGAACGGAGGGCATCGGGGCCTCGCTGTCGGAAAACGGGGAAGGGCGTGCCGGGTGGATCATGGTTCCCACGCGAAATCGTCCAGGGCATCCGGCTCAAGCCGGACCTGCGGCACGGTGAAGCGCAGCGTGCTGCCTTCGCGTGTCACCACGTCCAGCGGCTCGGTGCCGCCGGTGAAGTCACTGCCGGCTTCGCGTGCCATGCCGATCCACACCGCCAGGCTCTCCAGGTCGTGCGTGGGTGGCAGTGCGGTAGCCAGCTCGGTGAGCGACATCGGCGCGCCGGCCTGGCGCACCTGCTCCAGGGTGTCATGCACCAGCGCTTCGCGATCAAGGCCGTCGAGCGCGTTCCAGAAGTCCTCCTCCACCTCGGTGATGTCGGCGGCATGGCGGTCCAGGGCCAGCTCGCGGCGTGTGTCCGTGTCCAGGTCCTTGCAGCGCAGGCGCTCCACCAGCGGCAGGCCGCCGCAGGAGAAGGCGATGGGCGGCAGCGGCGAGGCCGTGCGCCGTTCGGACTGGCGCGACCAGTCGACCTGCTGGGCCGCCTGGAACACATCATTCAGCAGTTGGCCCACGCGGTTGTGCTCGGCGGCCACGCCGGTGCGCAGGAAGCCGCGGACATCACGTTCGCTGCGCGAGCGGGTGCGGATCACGACGGCCGATTCCTTCACCAGGCGCAGCACCAGCAGCCGCAGTTCGGTTTCCTGCGGTGGGCTCAGGGCGTTGCGCGCGCCCTGGTGTTCGAGGATCCGGCGCAGCCGCCGCTGCATCGCATGCAGTTCGACTTCATCGCGCAGTTGCAGGTGGAAGGCCTGGAATACCCGTCCTTCCGGCGTCTGCAGCAGCTCGTCATGGCCGTCCAGGAAGGTCTGCAGGATCGAGCCGCGATGGTTGCCTTCGGCCACGATGTCGTGGCGCAGCCGCTGGTCGGCCTCGCGCCAGGAGTCTTCCACGCGGCGGAAGTCCGCGCGCAGGCCCACGGCCAGGGTATACAGCTCCCGGATCGCCTCGCTGGCTTCCTGTGCGGAGGCAACCTCGACATGCCCGGCCTCGGCGCGTGCCAGTTCATCCTGCAGTGCATGGATCTGCTGGCGCAGATGCGCTGCACGGGCTTCCGGATCGCTGTTCAGGCGCGCGTCCAGGTGTTCGATTTCGCGCTGTACCACCGCCAGGCGAGAGGCCGTGGAGGTCATGATGCGGTTTTCCAGCGAGCCGATGAAGCGAAGCGCGCTTTCCAGCGCATCGGTGGCGTGCAGGCGCCCCTCGCGTTCGATCACCAGCGAGCGCCGGATCCAGTCGCGCAGTTCACGCCGTGCCAGCACCGCAGGATCGCCCTGGATGTCCAGTTCGGAGTTGCCGGCGTGGGTGCTGAACAGGTCGGCCAGGGCGGTCTGCGCGTCATCGAACGCGACCCCGTCCGAGCTGCCCTCGAACAGGGTCTGCAGGCAGCTGAGCATCAGGGGGGCCCGGCGTGCTGCGACGATCTGCCACGCCGGGTGCCGCGAACGCGCCAGCAGGTAGCGTTCAAGGCGTTCGCGAGGGCTGTTGGTCATGGGGGTGCAAGGCACGGGTGGAAAGCCCTGCTACAGTGCCACGCCGTGGCGCGGTGGGCCAGCGTCTGGACCGCCGGAGCATTCGCGGTCGCGGCGCTCCGGTGCGCGCGCCACCGCTCCTGGCGCGGGACGTCAGCCGCGGTGGCGGACCAGCAGTTGACTCATCAGTGCACGCAGCGCTGGGGGCTTCACCGGCTTGGGCACCATGCCCCAGCCGCGCTCGGCGGCCATCTCGCGCAGCGCCGCATCTTGCTCGGCGGTCACCAGCACAACCGGCGGGCGTGCCTGCCACACGTCCACCAGTGTCTCGTACAGCACCGGCCCGTGGTGGTCGCCCATGCGCACGTCCAGCAGCACCAGTTCCGGCACCGCGTCGGCACGGGCGTGCTGCAATGCGGCCTGCGGGCCGTCGGCAAGCGCCACCTCGCAGCCCCAGCGTTCCAGCAGCGCGCGGCTGGCGGCACACACATGCGGGTCGTCGTCGATCGCCCACACCCGGCAGCCGCGCAGGGGGTTGTCTCCCGCCGGCTCCTGCGCCCGCACTGTGGCGGGCAGGGGGGCTGGGATCGCACGGGCATTGCCGAACGGCACGCCCACTGAGAACACACTGCCGTGCCCGAGCTGCGAGCGCAGCCGGATCGGGTGGCCGAGGAGGCGGCCGATGCGGTCGACAATGGCCAGGCCCAGCCCGGCACCGCGCTGCTGGCCATCATGCAGGCGGCGGAATTCCTCGAAGATCTCGCCCTGCAGGGCCTCGGGGATGCCAGGCCCCTGGTCATGCACCTCGATCCACAGCCGCCCGTCGCGCCTTCGGCAGCCAAGCAGCACCCGGCCGCGTTCGCTGTAGCGCACTGCATTGGACAGGAAGTTCTGCAGGATGCGCCGCAGCAGGCCTTCATCGCTCATCACCACGGCGTGGGTGGCCACGTAGTCGACGACCAGTCCGCGCGTCTGCGCGGCGATGCCGAATTCCCGCGCCAGCGTCTGCAGCAGGGGCCCGATCCGGAACGCCTGCACGCGGGTGGGCAGGCTGCCCGATTCCAGCCGGGCGATGTCCAGCAGGCTGTTGAGGATGGCATCCTGCGCGGCCAGTGCAGCTTCGATATGGTCGCTGGTCTGCTGCTGTGCCGGATCGGTCAGCTTGCCGCGCAACACCGACAGGAACATGCGTGCGGCATTGAGCGGCTGCAGCAGGTCGTGCACGGCCGAGGCGACGAAGCGGGTCTTGTAACGGTTGGCCTGCACGGCTTCGCGGCGTGCTTCCTCCAGGTCATGGGTGCGTTCGGCCACGCGGTGTTCCAGCGCATCGGCCAGCGAGCGCAGTTCGCGCGCGGCGTTCTTGTAGCTGGTGATGTCCGCGTAGCTGGTGACGAAGCCGCCATCGGGCAGGGGATTGCCGCGGATCTCCAGCACCGTGCCGTCGTCCTTCTCGCTTTCGCGCATGTGCGGGCGGCCGCTGCGCAGGTGGTTCAGGCGGCGCTCGATGGCCTCATCGATGGGGCCGGGACCGAGCAGGCCGCGGCGGGCGTTGAAGCGGAACAGCTCTTCGATGGGGCGTCCGACCCGCACCAGTCCCGGCGGGAAGCGGAACAGTTCGACGTAGCGCGAGTTCCAGGCCACCAGGCGCAGCTCGCGGTCGATGATGACCACGCCCTGCGGCAGATGCTCCAGGCTGCGGCTGAGCCCGCTGTCGGCATCGGTGGCCGCCTGCAGCAGGCCGTCCTGGGCGGTGCGCAGCTCCTGTGCATGCTGCTTCAGCAGGGTTTCCAGCTCGCTGCGGCTGCGCTGTCGGTGCCGCGCCAAGCGCCGGCGCTGCTGCACGAACAGCACCAGGAAGCCCAATGCCAGCCACACGGCGGCACCGGCCATGGCCGCCGCGCGGCCTGCACTGGACGCACCGCCGGCATCGTGCAGCAGGTGCAGGCTCCAGTGCTCATCCGGCAGCGGCAGGGTCTGCCACAGCATCGCCTGCGGCAACACCGGGTCGAGCAGGCGCACCATGCGCCCGCCGTCGGCCAGCACATCCTCGGTGCGCACGCGCAGCGGTTGCAGCGAACGGTCGGCGTACTGGCGGGCATCGAGCATCTCGCGGCGCTCGTCGGCGCCCAGCGGGCGCAGCAGGCGGTAGCGCCAGGCATCGCGGCTGGCCAGGAACACCACGTCGTGGTTGTCGCTGGCCAGCACCACGTCGGGGCTGCCCAGCCATTCCTGTTCCAGCGCCGACAGTTCGATCTTGATCACGATCACGCCGATGCGCTGGCCTGCGCCATCGATGATCGCTTCGGACATGTAGTAGCCAGGCACGTTGGTGGTCATGCCGATGCCGTAGAAACGGCCGCGGCCATGGGCCATCGCCTGCTGGTAGTAGGGGCGGTAGGCGTAATCCTCGCCCACGTTGCTGGCTGCCTCGTTCCAGTTGCTGGCGGCCAGGGCCACGCCATCGCGGCCGACCAGGGTCAGGGTGGAGGTGCGGGTGACCTGGTTGGCGCGCTGCAGCTTGAGGTTCACGCGCTGCCGTTCGGCCGGCGTAAGCGGCGCGCGCAGGGCCTGCTGCAGGTCCGGGTCCAGCGCCATCACCTGCGGCAGCGTGCCGAAGCGGTCGATGCGCTGCTGCAGGCCCTGGCCATACAGCTGCAGCTGTCGCTGCACCTGGTTGCTTTCGGTCGCCAGCGCCCGCCGCCAGGCGTAGTGGCCGGCGCTGATCGCGCACAGCACGGTGCCACCGGCCATCACTGCGATGGTCAGCAACAGCATCCGGTGGCGGCTGAACCAGTACATGGCGGCAGTCTACGCAGGGCCGGCGGGCGCGGCATGCACGCCCGCCGGTTTCTGCGCCGTGGAAGGGATCAGAAGTGCATCTGCGCGCGCAGTTCGAAGATTTCCGGGGTGCTGTGCACGCCACGGCGGCTGGCATCGACCTTCACGTAGTTGGCCTGGAACTTGAAGTGGCTGGTCAGGTACCAGTTGGCGCCTACGGTCAGGTCATGCTGGCGACCACCGAGGATGCTGCCATCGTCCAGGTCGATGCGGCTGTAGCGGGCCAGCAGCTCGACCGCGCCATAGGCATGGGCCGGCTTGATGTTGGCCACTGCGCCGGCGTTGTACGGGCGCGATTCGCCGGTCAGCACCCAGCTGGCCATCGCGTACTGGCCGTGGCCGGTGTAGTCGGGCAGGCCCTTGCGGGTCACGGTGGCCTGCAGGGCTTCACCCTGCAGCGAGAACGGGCCGCGGATCCAGATGCCTTCCAGGCCGGTGCGGCGGATCTGGTCAGCGGTGACCAGGGCGCCGGAATCGACCAGGCGGATGTCGGTCAGGCCGGCTTCCGGGCGGGCACGCAGGCGGGCGCTGGCGTCGTGGTGCACATCGCGGCCGTCGCGGTAGCCGCGCGGGTTTTCCTGCGAATAGGCCAGGCCCAGGTGGACCACATCGCCCGGTGCCTTCACCGGGGTCCAGGCCGCACGCACGGCCTGCATGGTGCCCGGGTTGTCACCCTGCAGGTCCTTGCCGCCGTAGGCGCCCGCCTGCAGCAGGTACTGCGGGCGTTCCAGCACCCATTCCGCGCCGGTGCGGCGTGCGGCGTAGAAGGCCTGCACGGGCAGGGCGACTTCCAGGAAGCTGCCGGCGCGCGAGGACGTGTTGCCGTCCAGCCCGACCGGAGTCTTCATGTAGCCGAAGCGGAAGCGGCCGACATCACGGCCGAAGAAGGCCTTGCTTTCGAAACGCACGAACACGTCCAGCCAGGTCTCCGACTGGAAGTCGTAGTAGACCATCGCGTCGTACACGCCCTTTTTCTTCAGGGTCGCGCCGAATTCCTTGCGGCGCACGGCGTCATCGTCTTCGATGCCGCTGCCCGAGGAAAAGTCGTTGTAGTCGTAGGCGATGTTGGCGGTGGCGGCCAGTTCGGTGCCGTCGCTGAAGGCGTACCTGGTGGGCCAGTTGTCGAAATCGGCGGCTGAAGCGAAGGCGGGCAGGGCGGCCAGCGACAGGGCCAGCAGGGTCGGAATGGGGCGCATGGTGGTGCGTCTCTCTCTCTGGGGTACGTGTGGGCAGGACTACAACGGCCGTAATGGCCGGAATTCTCGCAGGGGGTCGCCCGGGGCTTCAGGTCGGGCCAGCGGCCTGCCCGGGGGGCAGGCGGTGCAACGCCAGTGTAGGCACCCGGGCCAGCTGAACCGGGGGGCTACTACCAATAGGTTATCTGCGTCAGCGTGCCCGGCGCGTACAAAGGCGTCCATTGGCCGCTTGCCCCTGCACAGGGTGCCGGGCCTGCGGCCAGATCCACGGAGGCGATCCCTGCGCAGGCTCGGGTCGTTCGCGTCAGAACTCTCTCCTTCCGGAGTCCGCCATGCACATCCCGACCACCGCACCGGTGCCCAGCAAGCCGTTGCCACTCTACCGCCAGCTGTACTTCCAGGTGATCGTGGCGATCATCCTGGGCGCCGTCCTCGGCCACTACGAGCCGATGATCGGCGAGAAGATGAAGCCGCTGGGCGATGCCTTCATCAACCTGGTGAAGATGATCATCGCCCCGGTCATCTTCCTGACGATCGTCACCGGCATTTCCGGCATGACTCACCTGCGCACGGTGGGCCGGGTCTTTGCCAAGGCGATGGCCTATTTCCTGTTCTTCTCCACCCTGGCCCTGATCGTGGGTATGATCGTGGCGCACGTGGTGCAGCCCGGCGCGGGCATGAACATCAACCCGGCCGATCTGGACCAGACCGCGGTCCACAGCTACGTGGAGAAGTCGCACGACCTGACCCTGGTCGGCTTCCTGATGGACGTCATCCCGAAGACGCTGATCAGCGCCTTCGTCGACGGCAACATCCTGCAGGTACTGTTCGTGGCCGTGCTGTTCGGCATCGCGCTGGCCTCGGTGGGTGAGAAGGGCAAGCCGATCGTGAACTTCCTGGAAGCACTGGTCGCTCCGGTGTTCAAGCTGGTACACATCCTGATGAAGGCCGCCCCGATCGGTGCCTTCGGTGCCATCGCCTTCACCATCGGCAAGTATGGCGTCGGCTCGCTGGTCAACCTGGCCTGGCTGGTGGGGTCGTTCTACCTCACCGCCTTCCTGTTCGTGGCCGTCGTCCTGGGCGTGGTCTGCCGCCTGTGCGGGTTCTCGGTGTTCAAGCTGGCCCGCTACCTGAAGGCCGAGCTGCTGCTGGTGCTGGGTACGTCGTCGTCGGAATCGGCGCTGCCGTCGCTGATGGAGAAGATGGAACGCGCCGGCTGCAGCAAATCGGTGGTGGGCCTGGGGTTCCCACCGGCTACTCGTTCAACCTGGACGGCACCAACATCTACATGACCCTGGCGGCGCTGTTCATCGCCCAGGCCACCAACACCGAACTGACCCTGGGCCACCAGATCGCCCTGCTGCTGGTGGCCATGCTCAGCTCCAAGGGTGCGGCCGGCGTCACCGGTGCCGGCTTCATCACCCTGGCCGCTACCCTGGCCGTGGTGCCGGAAGTGCCGGTGGCCGGCATGGCGCTGATCCTGGGCGTGGACCGCTTCATGAGCGAATGCCGCTCGCTGACCAACTTCATCGGCAATGCGGTGGCCACCGTGGTGGTGTCGCGCTGGGAAGGCGCGCTGGACCGCGACCGCCTGAAGCTGGCGCTGGATGGCCGCGAAAGCGAGTTGCCGCCACCGGTCGATGCCGTGCCGGAAGCACTGCCGGCCAAGGGCTGATCCAGGTAGGTGGTATTGCGGGGCCGGTCATGTAAGTGACGCGGCCCCGCACTGTTTCAAAGCGTCCTCTGGCTGTCATGGCCAAGGCCGAAGCTGGTCTCCCGGACCAGTCGCATACGGCACGGAATTGTGCGGTCGCAGCATGGTTGCGACAGGATTGCGACAGGTCCAGTCCCTCCAACGGGGGTATCATCCCCTGTCCCCCTTGCCCATTCATTAAATCCACGTCGATGTCCAACGAAGATTTCAAACAGGCCGCCCTCGATTACCACCGGATGTCCCCGCCGGGCAAGATCAAGGTCTCTGCAACCAAGCCCATGCTGACCCAGCGCGACCTGTCGCTGGCGTATTCGCCGGGCGTGGCGTACGCCTGTGAAGCGATCAAGGCGGACCCGCAGCAGGCCAGCGAGCTGACCGCGCGTGGCAATCTGGTGGCCGTCATCTCCAACGGTACGGCGGTGCTGGGCCTGGGCAACATCGGCGCCCTGGCCGGCAAGCCGGTGATGGAAGGCAAGGGCGTGCTGTTCCAGAAGTTCGCCGGCATCGATGTATTCGACATCGAAGTGGATGAAACCGACCCGGACAAGCTGGTCGACATCATCGCCTCGCTGGAGCCGACCTTCGGCGGCATCAACCTGGAAGACATCAAGGCCCCGGAATGCTTCGTGGTCGAGCGCAAGCTGCGCGAGCGCATGAAGATCCCGGTGTTCCATGACGACCAGCACGGCACGGCGATCATCGTCGGCGCAGCGGTGCTCAACGCCATGGCCATCACCGGCAAGAAGATCGAGGAAGTGAAGCTGGCGACCACGGGCATGGGCGCGGCCGGCATTTCCTGCGTGAACATGCTGGTGCAGCTGGGCCTGAAGCCGGAGAACATCCTGGCCTTCGACCGCGAGGGCGTCATCCACACCGGCCGTACCGACCTGGACCCGGAAAAGCAGCGCTATGCGCGCGACACCGACAAGCGCACCCTGGCCGAGATCGTCGACGGCGCGGACATCTTCCTGGGCCTGTCGGCGCCGGGCATCCTGACCGCCGAGATGGTCAAGACCATGGCGCCGGACCCGGTGATCTTCGCCCTGGCCAACCCGACCCCGGAAATCATGCCGGAAGTGGCGCGCGCCGCCCGCCCGGACGCGATCATCGGCACCGGCCGTTCGGACTACCCGAACCAGGTCAACAACGTGCTGTGCTTCCCGTACCTGTTCCGCGGTGCGCTGGACGTGGGCGCCACCGCGATCAACGAGGACATGAAGATCGCCTGCGTGCGCGCCATCGCCGCGCTGGCCCGCCGTGCGGCCACCGACATGGGCTCGGCCTATGGCGGCGATACCCCGAGCTTCGGCCGTGAATACCTGATCCCGCGTCCGTTCGACCGCCGCCTGCTGGTGGAACTGTCGGCCGCCGTGGCCCAGGCCGCGATGGATTCGGGCGTGGCCGCCCGTCCCATCGCCGACATGGGCGCTTACCGCGACAAGCTCGCCCAGTTCGTCTACCGCACCAGCCTGATGATGAAGCCGGTCTACGACCGCGCGCGCAGCGACAAGCAGCGCGTGGTGTACGCCGAGGGTGAGGAAGAAGTGGTGCTGCAGGCGGTGCAGAACGTGGTCGACGACGGCCTGGCGCACCCGATCCTGATCGGCCGCCCGGAAGTGATCGAATCGCGCATCGAGCGCCTCGGCCTGCGCCTGAAGATCGGCGAGAACGTTGAAGCTGAACCACAGCGGCAACCTGTCGCTGTACGTGGACGGCGCTGACGAGTGCGACC
>NZ_JBNNHG010000105.1:0-13422 GCF_050268705.1 Stenotrophomonas sp. NPDC077659
TGAGCGCCATGGATGGCGCGACCGAGGCTACATGGACGTATTCACGCCGTCCCCTGCCACCGGACCCACCCCGCCTACCCACGGATAGCCAGCTTCGACGTTGACGTTGCCGGCCAGCGGCCGGCACTACCGCGGGTGCAGGGCTGCAAGCCCTGCAATAAAACCCTCCTTGACCACAGCCTGTCCGGGCCCGGAGAATTACCGGATTAATTCTCATTTGCTGTTGCGCAGGATGCGGGCGGCAGCCTCGACGGCCCTCTCCCCGATGTTCAAGAACGTCCTGTTCCAACTGCACTGGCTGCTGGGCATCACGGCCGGTACGATCCTGGCCATCATGGGCCTCAGCGGCGCGACGCTGTCCTTCGAGGATGAGCTGCTGCGCGCCGCCAACCCCGGCTTTGCCGCCATCGCCGAACATCATGCCGACGGCCAGCAGGCCCTGCCGCTGAGCGAACTGGTGCCGCTGCTGCAGGCCTGCAGCGATCAGCCGCTGCAGCGACTGCGCGTGGATGCCACCGGCCAGCGGCCTTCGGTAGCGCGCTTCCCCGGCGGCAAGGATCACTGGGTCTATTTCAACCCTTACAACGGCGAACGTTTCAGCCACCTGCGTGGCCAGGCCTTCTTCGATTTCGTCGAAGACCTGCACCGCCACCTGGTGGCCGGCGAACGCGGCAAGGTCGTCGTTGGCAGCTGTGCCATCGCACTGCTGTTCTTCGCCGTGTCCGGCCTCTACCTGCGTTGGCCGCGCCGCTGGTGGCACTGGCGCAGCTGGCTGGCGGTGGAATGGAAGCGCAGCGGGCGCGGCTTCCTGTGGAGCCTGCACTCGGTGGTCGGCACCTGGGTACTGCTGATCTACCTGATGAGCGCGCTGACCGGCCTGTGGTGGTCGTTCGACTGGTACCGCAACGCCGCCAGCAATGTGCTCGGCGTGCCTGCGCCGGCCAGGCACAAGGTCGCCGCCGATGCCGTGCTCGACCTGCGCCACGTGGAAGACACGCTGTACGCGCAGCCCGGTGTGCGCAGCGGCTACATCGACCTGCGCCTGCCGGAAAAGCCGGGCCAGGTCCTGAACGTGCGGGTGATGGCCGGCGACCCTGCCCTGCGCGGCGGCGGCCACGACCGCGCCCAGGACGTGCTGCAGCTGGACCCGGCCAGCGGCGCGCTGCTCGATGCGCGTCCCTATGAAAGCCAGGGCACCGGCGGCAAGCTGGCCACCAGCATGTTCGCGCTGCATTCGGGCAGCTTCTTCGGACTGCCTGGCCGCGTGGTGGTGATGCTCAGCAGCCTGGCGATGTGCCTGTTCTTCATCACCGGCTGGATGCTGTACCTGGACCGCCGGCGCAGCCAGCGCGCGGCACGTGCGCTGCGGCAGACCCTGCCTGCGGCGCAGGACGGCGGTGGCGAAGGCACGCCCTGGCGGGTGATCCATGCCAGCCAGAGCGGCCTGGCCGAACAGTTGGGCTGGCGCGCGGCGGCGCAGCTGCAGGCCGCCGGCCACCCGGTGCAGGTGCTGCCGCTGGCGCGGGTGAACGCCGCGCTGCTGCAGGACAGCCCGCAGGCCCTGTTCGTGCTCAGCACGTTCGGCGATGGCGAACCACCGGACAACGCGCGCCGCGCAGCACGCCACCTGCTGGCACAGCGCGTGGATCTGTCGGGCCTGCGTTACGGCGTACTGGCATTGGGTGATCGCCAGTACCCGCACTATTGCGCGTTCGGTACACAGGTGGACGCGTGGCTGGCCGGCAACGGGGCGCAGCCGCTGTTCCCGCGCATCGACGTGGATGCTGCCTCGGTGGTGGCACTGCGCCAGTGGCAGCACGAATTGAGTACGCTGACCGGTATCATCACCGATGACAGCGTGCTGCCACCAGCCACGCTGATGCACGACTGGCAGTTGCTCGCCCGTGAAGCATTGAACCCGCGCAGCCTGGGTGGCGCGATCTGGAAGATCCGGCTGGCGCCGCCGGCCGACACGACCTGGCAGGCCGGCGACATCCTGCATATCGCACCGCGCAACAGCGCACTGCATACCGCTGCGGTGCTGGGCGCGCACGGAATTGATCCCGCGCAGCCGCTGCTGATCGATGGCCAGAAACGGACGCTGCTGGAACTGGCCAGCGAACGCGCACTACCCGACGAACATGCGGCGCTGCCGGTGCAGGACGCCGCGCGTTGGCTGGCCGGTCTGCCGCCGCTGCCGGGGCGCGAGTACTCCATCGCCTCATGCGCTGCCGATGGTGCAGTGGAACTGGTGGTGCGCCTGGTGCACGACGCAGCCGGCCGCCCCGGCCTGGGCTCGGGCTGGCTGTCGCTGCACGCGCCGCTGGGCACCCGCATCGCCGCGCGTGTGCACCGCAACCCGGGCTTCCATCGACAGGCCGGCGCGCCGATGGTGCTGATCGGCAACGGCACCGGCATCGCCGGCCTGCGCAGCCTGCTGCGTGAAGCCGCCCAGCAGGACGAACACGGCCATTGGCTGTTGTTTGGCGAACGCCAGCGCGCGCACGACCAGTTGTTCGCCGGGGAGATCGTGCAGTGGCAGACCGAGGGCCATCTGGCCCGCGTCGATCTGGCGTTCTCGCGTGATGCAGACGGCGGTGGCTATGTGCAGCATCGCCTGCAGGCGGCTACGGCGGAATTGCAGGCGTGGCTGGCGCGTGGCGCAGTGATCCACGTCTGTGGTTCGCTGCAGGGCATGGCCGAGGGCGTGGACCAGGTGCTGCGCGCGGCGCTGGGCGACGAGGAAGTGGAAGCGCTTCTGGAAAACGGGCGCTACCGCCGCGACGTGTACTGAACCCCGCCTGGCAGCGCCGGCCGCTGGCCGGGGTGCGGTTGGAATGCCGGCCAGCGGCCGGCACTACCGGGGCACCATCACGCCGCGATGCGCGGGTGTCGCTGCGGCTGCAGGCGGAACGCCGATACGGCCTCGGTCAGGGCCTGCACCTGGGCCTGCATCTGCGCAGTCGATGCCCCGGCTTCCTCCACCAGGCTGGCATTGCGCTGGGTGCTCGATTCCATCTGCATGATGGTCTGGTTCACCTGCGCAATACCCGCATGTTGTTCCTGCGACGCGCTGCGGATGGTGGTGAGCAGCGCGGCCAGCTGCTGCACGCTGCCAACGATCTCGCCCATGGTGGTGCCGGCCTGTTCGGCCTGCACATTGCCCTGGCCGACACGGGCCACCGAATCTTCGATCAGCACTTTGATCTGCTTGGCCGCCTCAGCACTGCGCTGGGCAAGCAGACGTACTTCAGACGCCACCACGGCGAAGCTGCGCCCCTGTTCACCCGCACGCGCCGCTTCCACGGCGGCATTCAGGGCCAGGATGCTGGTCTGGAAGGCAATGCCGTCGATCAGCTGGGTGATGTCACCGATGCGGCGCGAGGCCTCACTGATGCCTTGCATGGTGGCCACGACCTGGCCGACGGCCTGGCCGCCACGTGCGGCCACTACCGCCGCGCCCTGCACCAGTGCATCGGCGCGGCCGGCAGCATCGGCGTTGCGGCCGACGGTATCGGTCAGTTCGTGCATCGACGCGGCGGTCTCTTCCAGGTTGGCCGCCTGCTGTTCGGTGCGCTGCGAGAGGTCATGGTGGCCGGCGACGATCTCGCCCACGCCCACATCCAGCCGCGAGGTGGCCTGCTGGATGCGGGTGACGATGCGGCCGAGCTGGCCGACCGTGGCATTTGCATCGTCGCGCATGCGCGCGAACACGCCCTGCAGGTCACCCTCCATGCGAACGCTCAGGTCGCCGCGTGCGAGGGCTGCCAGCAGCGTCTGCAGATCGCCCAGATTGGTTTCGAAGGTGGTCAGCAGATGGTTGATGCTGGTGGACAGGGTACGCACGAAGCCCTGCTTGCCCTCCAGCGCGATGCGACCCTGCAGTTCACCGTGCGCGGCCGCGTCAACGAGTGCGGCCACTTCGGTTTCCAGCAGGGTTTCCAGCGCGCGGCTGCGCCATTCCACCGCCACGCCAAGGAAATGGTCCTCATCGATGATCGCGTTGGCGATCAACTGGTAGCGCACGCCCAGGTGATTGATCTCGTGCTCCTCGCGGTAGCGCACGCCGGCCACGCGGGTCATCGCCGGGTGCAGGCGCGCCGCGTCGCTGCCAACCAGGGCGTCGGCCGACATGTCCAGCAGCTGCAGCAGGGCGGGATTGGCGTAGGCCACCTGCCCCTCCGCATCGATCACCATCAGCCCGGTCTGTGCGCTGTCCAGCGCCTGGCGCACGCGGGTGTTGCCGCGGGCCACCGCGCGTTCGTCTTCGATACGCGTGCGCAGGCGCTGCTGCATGTCGACCAGGCGCTGGGCCAGCTTGCCGATTTCATCGTTGGCGTTGTACACGCGCAGCGTGGTGTCCAAGCGATCGTCAGCGATGTCACTGGCGAAGCGCAGGGTGTCCTCGATCGGGCGACGCACCGCGCGCAGCACCAGCACCAGGCTGGTGATCAGCACGCCGGCCACCAGCACCAGGGTGGCGGCGAACAGCACGCTCATGGTGCGTGCACCTGCCTGCTGGCGTGCCTGCGCCTGGGCCAGCGCCTGCACTTGGGCCTTCTGGAAGGCGGCCAGTGCGGGCGCCACGCTGGCGGCGGTATCCAGCAGGGACTGGGCTTCCACATCCAGGCCGACGCGGGCGGCGGTGTAGCCCAGCAGCGCGGCCTGGTAGGCATCCATCTCGGCGCGCAGGCGCTCCTGCGCCTCGGTCGGCAAGCCTGCCAGGGCCAGATCAAAGGGCAGCTTCTCTTCACTCGCACGATCAGCATGGGTGGAATCGCCATCGAGCAGCAGCATCGCTTCCTGGCGACGCATCTTCTGCACATGCAGGTCCAGCACCGGGCGCTGCAACGCGGCCACGCTGGCCTGCAGCGCGGCGGCCGCCTGCTGCAGTTGCGCAGCCAGGCCAGCATCACCACGGCCCATTTCATCCACGCGCTCGAACAGGGCGGCGATGCCCTGCGAGAAACCGTCGACCGCTTCGGCCAGAGCCTGCAGCGCCTTGCGCCGGCCGGCATCCATCGGCATCGCGCGCAGCGCCTGCAGGTCGTGCTTCAGCTCCTGCTGGGCGGCCAGCAGCTGGCTGCGGTCGGCGTCGTCGAAACTGCGCGCATACTGTGTCTGCAGGCGGCGGGCTTCGGCCACGCGCGTGGCCAGCGCCGTTGCCAGATCACTGCCGTGCTGGTAACTGGCCTGGCGGCGGGCGGCCTGTGCGCTGGTATGCCCGGTCCAGGCATACACGCCGGCGATGGCCACCAGCCCCAAGCCGCAGACCCACAGGGTGGCCTTCAGTTTGTTGGCTACGCTGAGCCGGTGTGGCTGCAGCCACAGCAGCAGGCCAGGGAACAGCGAGCGCATGCCCTCCAATTGGGTGCGCAGAAACCGGAGGCGAGGGACCACGGTCGGCATGACAGACTCCAGGCAGAATGACACACCGTCATCGGCCTGGATGAGCGGGACTTTAGGATTGTTTTCGACCCTGCCGGGTGGCCCCGGGGGTCGCGGCCTTTGTACCGGCCGCAGGCGACCGGGCGATGACACAGGCCGCGAGCGCTTGACCTCAACCGCGGTTGCGGTTGCACAGTGGGCATCCGCCCCTGCCCCCCCCCCCGCACCGCCATGGCCCCCTTGGATATCCCCCGCTACCTGCAGCGCCTGCAGCTGGATGCCGCGCCGCCCACCACCCTGGAAGGACTGACCCTGTTGCAGCAGCGGCACAACGCCCTGCTGCCGTTCGAGACGATCACCAGCCTGCTGCGCGACGCGGTGCAGATCGATCTGGACAGCGTGCAGCACAAGCTTCTGCAGGCGCAGCGCGGCGGTTACTGCTTCGAACTGAATGGCGCGTTCCTGGCCTTGCTGCAGACGCTGGGCTTCGATGCGCAGGCGCTCAGTGCGCGGGTGCTGTTGTCGGCCGGTGCAGGCGAACTGACCCCACGCACGCATCTGTTGATCCGGGTGGCGCTGGAGGGTGAGGACTGGCTGGTGGATACCGGCTTCGGCAGCCTGACCCCGACCGTGCCACTGCGCCTGCGGGAAACGGCTGCGCAGGCCACGCCGCATGAGCGTTACCGGCTGCAGCGGCTGGATGACGGTGATTTCCTGCTGGCGGCCCGCAGCGGCGACGACTGGCGGGCCCTGTACCGCTTCGACCTGCAAGCCCCGGCGCCGGTCGATAACGAGGTGGGCAACTGGTATGTGTGCACGCACCCGCATTCAAGTTTCCCAGGCCAGCTGCGCGCATCCCTGACCGGGCCGGACTGGCGCCGCACCATCGGCAGCGGCAACTACACCCAATACCGGGCAGGCCAGGCGCCGGACAAACGGGCGCTGCGCGATGTGGCTGACGTGCGGCAGGTGCTGCATGAGGGCTTTGGCATACGGTTGCCGGACGACCCGCGGCTGGACCCGGCCATTGCCGAGTGGCTGCAACGGTGGCATGCATCAACCAGGTAGCGTCGAGCCCGCGCTCGGCTGCTTTCCGCTCTCTGTAGAGCCGAGCCCACGCTCGGCTGCTTCAGACGATGCGCAGGATAATGGCTTTGAGCACCGCGCAGGTGCGGTCGCGGGCACCGAGCTTGTCGAGGATGGTGGAGACGTAGTTCTTCACCATGCCTTCGGCCAGGAACAGGCTGTGCGGGGGCTCATTGTTGCTGCAGGCGCCGGACAGCAGCAGCGCACGCGGCACGCACGCCGCCAGTGGCATGCTGGAGTTCCCCGTGTTCTCCGGAGTGCCCCATGCCGCTGTCCGATCATCGCGCTGCGCTCGCACCACACGGTCACCTGCGCGTGGCGATCAACCTGGGCAATCCGGTGCTCGCCCAGGGCGATGCGCGTTCGCCACGTGGCCCTTCGGTGGAACTGGCCACGACGCTGGCGCAGCGGCTGGGCGTGCAGGCGCGCTTCACCTGCCACGACGCTGCGGCATCGGTGGTGGCGGCCGCTGCCGAAGATGGATGGGATCTGGCCTTCCTGGCGGTGGATCCAGCGCGTGCCGACCGCATCGCTTTCAGTGCGCCCTATGTGGAGATTGAAGGAACCTACCTGGTGCGTGCAGACAGCGCGGCACGCGCGGTAGCCGACCTGGACCGCGAAGACGTGCGCATCGCCGTGGGCCGTGGCGCGGCCTACGACCTGTTCCTGAGCCGTGAACTGAAGCACGCGCGGATTGAACGTGCCGACACCTCTGCGGCGGCCATCGAGCTGTTCGACCAGCAGCGGCTGGATGCAGCGGCCGGGGTACGTCAGCCGTTGCAGGCGTGGGCCGGGGCGCATGCAGGCCATCGCGTGCTGGCGGATCGCTTCACCGCCATCCAGCAGGCCGTGGCCGCGCCGGCCTCGCGCCCGGTGCAGGCGCTGCAGGCGCTGTTTGCGGAGGTGGAAACGATCAAGCAGGGGCCGCTGCTGGCCGAAGCGTTTTCGCGCGCCGGGCAAGCGGTGACACTCGTACGCTAAGGGAGGCTGCTTTCCGTAGAGCCAGGCGATGCCCGGCTGCCGTGTGCGGGGTTCCCGCGAAAGGCAGCCGGGCGGCTCCGCAGTGGCGGGGTCAGCGCTGCAGGGCGTCCTGCACGGCCTTGGCCACATCGGTGTTGTCGATGTAGCTGCCGTCGTTCCAGCGCACATGCTGGCGGTAGCCGGGGTCGATACCACGCACGCGCTGGCCCAGCAGTTCGGCGCCGTTGCCCTTGGCCCACAGCGGTACAAGCCCATTGGAATGGTTACCGGTGGGGCGGAAGCTCATGCCCGGCATCTGCCCGCGGCCGTTGTTTCGCACAGGCTCGAAAGCCACCTGCTGCGCGTTCGGGCCCATCGGCATGCTGTTGTCGTGGTCGGTGGTGACGATCAGCAGGTTGCGTTCCCAGCCGCCGTTCTGTTCGATCCACGCGATGACCGCCGATACGGCGTCGTTGAACTCGGCGGTTTCCTCGATCAGGCGGCCATACTGCGGCTGGTCGGTGCAGGCACCGTAGTGCCATTCGGTGCCGCAGGCGCTGGTATGTGCGGCCCAGTCTGTGGCACCGCCTTCGACCATCAGGAACAGGCCCTGCGGCGAACGCTGCTGCAGGAAGCGCAGCGCACCACGGGTCATCGTCGCCAGGTCCGGCACGCTGTCGATCTTCTTCACCCCGGACGGGGTCGTGGGATCATGCCCGACCACCGGCAACTGGCGCGCCTGCTGCAGGGTGTTGGCCACGCGCGGCACGCCAATCAGCGGACGATCAGTCGGCAGGTGCCCATCGGCCAGGGCCACGAAGTCCTCGCGGCTGCGGATCAGGCGCCACGCCCCTGCGGGGTTGCCGGCAATCGGCGTACCCGTTTCCAGCTGCTTCCAATCCTGCTGCGACACCCATTCCCACGGGTTCTGGCAACCCTCGGCGGCAACCTTGTCCATGCCTTCGACGCAGGGTTTGCCATCCACGCTGTAGCCTGGGCCACCGGTGCCCATCACCAGATCCATATGCCCCTGGGCCAGCATCTGGTGGGCGATCTGGTGGTAACTGTTGCGCGATTCGCTCTGCGCAGCAAATGCCGCGGGCGTGGCATGCGCGAACGGCACCGAGGTGACCACGCCAGTGGCCATGCCCAGCGCCTTGGCGCGCAGCGTGTTGAATTCCACCGGATGGCCGTCGTTGTTGTAGTTGATGGCGTTGTTGTAGGTCTTCACCCCTGACGAGAGCGCGGTGCCGGCAGCGGCACTGTCAGTCGCCACCGCGGCCAGGTACTGGTAGGCAACGAAGGGCAGATCGAGTGCGGGCGCCTCGGTGGTGTCCCAGGCCTTGGCAGCGTCGTAGCCGATGCGCTGCGAATCATCGCGGGTCGGCTGGCCACTGGCGTTGAGCGGGAACGTCGTGACCGCCAGGCGCTGCGGGAAATCCGCATACGGCGCGCCTTCGCGGCTGCCGTACTGCCAGTAGGCGGCGGCGTCCCAGGTACCCCAGCCGGCGCCATCATTGATCATCACGATGACGTTGTGCGGGCGCGCTTCGGCGGTCGCTGCGCTGGCAGCCTGCACATCCGGCCGTACCGTGGGCTGGCAGGCAGTGAGTGCGAACAGCGCAGCCAGGATTGACGGGCTCCGCCAGCGTCGCGCGAGGGGTCGGGTCATGAAGGTTCCTGCACTGCGGGAGGCGGCGGCACCGCCAACAGCGGCCCGTTATAGCAGGGCAATGTTGCAATTCGTGAGGCCCGCGAAAGCCCCATCCACGCATGGCGTGGATCTACTGGGCGCGGTTCACGGTGTCGACGATCAGCCGTTGCATCAGTGCCGTTACACGCCGCTGATTTCAGGCGGTGCGGTGCTGCGCCGCCCCTGCGGACACCCCATGTGTCGCACCGCGTCAAATGCGAATGATTCGTGATACTATTGTTAAGGAATACTGAAACCCCCACACACGGACGTCCCAGCCATCGCCAGTGGACCCTCAACAGGAGTACTGCGCGATGTCGCACGCCGTTCTGAAATCCCGTCGTTCCGTTGCCGCCCTGACCGCCGCCATCGGTCTGGCGCTGGCCACCACCGCCCACGCAGATGCCTCCGCCGATGCATCGTCGGCCAAGCAGATGGATACCGTGGTGGTGACCGCCACCGGTGCACAGCAGTGGATCAAGGATGCGCCGGCCAGCATCAGCGTCATCACCCGTGAAGAGATCGAGCGCAAGCCGGTCACCAGCATTGGCCAGTTGCTGAGCACCGTGCCGGGTGTGACCGGCGGCTATGCGCTGTCGGGTGCGCAGTCGAAGATCCGCCTGCGCGGCCTGCCCGAACAGTACACGCTGATCCTCATCGACGGCCGCCGCCAGGGCAATTCCTCCGGCGTGAACTACCGAGACGATCTGGGCCCGCAGGATCTGAACTGGCTGTCGCCGGACATGATCGAGCGCATCGAGGTGGTGCGCGGTCCGATGTCCTCGCTGTACGGTTCGGACGCAATGGGCGGCGTGATCAACATCATCACCCGCAGGATCGCCGACCACTGGGGCGGCTCGGTGACCTACAACTACAGCAAGCCGGATTCGGATACGCGCGGTGACACCACGCAGATGGGCGCGCTGTTCAGCGGCCCGCTCACCGACACGCTGGGCGTGCGCATCGGTGCCAATGTGACCGACCGTGAATCGGACACGGGGGCGCGCCAGACCCCGGGCAACAAAGCGGAAAACGCAAATGTGCTGTTCAATTGGCGCATCAATGACAACCATGCGCTTGGCATTGAGGCGTCGCGTGGCGAACAGCGCAACACCGGGGCCGGTGCGGTCAGTTCCTGGGGGGTGTCCAAGCTGGTGCAGACCGGCTACGTGGTGATGCACGACGGCCACTACGGCGACGCCACCACCTCCAAGAGCACGCTGGTGCAGAACGATTACAAGGACAAGGGCAGTATTCTTGGCACGCACGCCAAGGAGACCGTGTTCGATACCGCCTTTACCCACGGCTTTGACTGGGGTTTCGAGCATAGCCTGAACGCAGGTGCCCAATGGAAGCGCGAGGAACTTCAGAACGCGGACACCATTGGTACCGTGCCGGTAACGTGGACCGGCAGCGGCCGTATCAGTCCGGTCAGCGAAGCCGACTCGTGGGCACTGTTTGCCGAGGACCACATCACCCTGCACGAGCGGTTCGTGCTGACCGTGGGCCTGCGCTGGGACAACACCGACAACTACGATGACAACCTGAGCCCGCGCATCTACGGTGTCTGGCACCCGGGCGATGACTGGACCATCCGTGGTGGCGTGTCACAGGGCTTCAAGGCACCCAATCTGAAGCAGGGCACGGCCGGGGCGGCTACCCAGTCCGGTGGCAACGGCTGCACGTCGCTGGTGGCCGAAGGCTGGAACAACCGCTTGGTGAGCGCAGACGGCACCACCGGCTGCTACATGGCCGGCAACCCCAACCTGGAGCCGGAAACCAGCACCAACTACGAGCTGGGCGTGGGCTTTGACCGCAACGGCTGGTCAGCCTCTGCGACCTACTTCCTCACCGATTTCGACGACAAGATCCAGCAGGTTCCGCTACGGGATCTCCCCGGCCAGACCACCAGCTTCGTCAATGGCTTCTGGTGGACCGTGGCGCAGAATGTGCAGAAGGCGCGCACCCGCGGCGTGGAGGCGAGCGTAACAGTGCCACTGCACGAACGCATCAGCTGGACCACCAATGCCACGCGCATGCTGGAATCAAAGAACCGCACCACCGGTGCCAGCCTGCTGGTGGTACCGAAGATCACCGCCAATACCTCGCTGAACTGGGACGTGACCGATGCGTGGTCGCTGAACCTCAGCGCGCAGCACATCGGCGAACAGCTGGTGTCGGCCAGCAGCGCCACCTTCGCCAAGGCCTACACGACGGTGGATCTGGTGACCGGGCTGGACGTCAACGAAAACCTCACCCTGCGCGCGGGTGTGCTCAATCTTGGGGATGTGTCCACGATCGAGGAAGGCAACAACTACGACGGTGGTGCGCGCACGTTCTTCGTCGGCCTGACCGCGCGCTTCTGAGCAAGCCATGGGGTCACAGCCCTTCGAAGAAGGGCTGTGACCTGGCTGCAGACGCATCCACGCATGGCGTGGATCCAATGACCTCACCCGCGCCGGCCAAGCATTCAGCGTGCCTTGATCCAGCGTGGCGCGTACGGCCGCAAGCGCTTCCACGATTTTCAAACAGTTGCTTTAAACGCCTGCAATTTCGCCGAACTGGACAGCATCCTCAGGTTCCGCCAGACTGCCGCCCTTTCCCGTTGATCGGATTCCATGGCGAAGCTGCTGGTCCTGCATGGCCCCAACCTCAACCTGCTCGGTACCCGCGAGCCGGAGGTCTATGGGCACACCACGCTGGCCGACATCGACCAGGCGCTGGCCGCCCAGGCCGCTGCGGCCGGGCATGCGCTGGAAAGCCTGCAGTCCAACGCCGAGCACGTGCTGGTGGACCGCGTGCAGGCTGCACGCACCGACGGTACCACGTTCATCCTGGTCAACCCGGCCGCCTTCACCCACACCTCGGTCGCCCTGCGCGATGCGCTGGCGGCGGTGGCCGTGCCGTTCATCGAGATCCACCTGTCCAACCCGCACGCCCGCGAACCGTTCCGCCAGCACAGCTATTTCAGTGACAAGGCGGTGGGCGTGGTGTGTGGCTTCGGCGCCGACAGCTACCGCTACGCGATGGACGCGGCCCTGCTGCGGGTGTCGCCCACCTGATTGTCGACCCGGGCGCCACGCGGCGCTCTCCTCACCTAGATAGAAACCAAAGAGGCCCTCATGGATCTGCGCAAAATCAAGAAGCTGATCGACCTGCTGGAAGAGTCGAACCTGGCTGAAATCGAAATCAAGGAAGGCGAAGAGTCGGTGCGCCTGTCGCGCGCCCCGGTGGCCGGCTACGCCGCGCCGATGGCGGCCCCGGTGTACGCCGCACCGGCTGCGCCGGCTGCGCAGCCCATGCCGATGCAGTCGCCCACCGAAGCCTCCACCGGCGGCACCGCCAAGCCGGGCCCGGCCCTGCCGGAAGGCCACGTGCTGCGTTCGCCGATGGTCGGCACCTTCTACGCATCGGCTGCCCCGGACAAGCCGGCCTTCGTCAGCGTTGGCCAGCAGGTCAAGGAAGGCGAAACCCTGGCCATCATCGAAGCGATGAAGATGTTCAACCCGATCGAAGCCGACACGTCCGGCACCATCGTCGCCATCCTCGGTGAGAACGGCCAGCCGGTGGAATTCGACCAGCCGCTGTTCGTGATCGGCTGAGGGGCACGCCATGCTCGACAAAGTCGTCATCGCCAACCGAGGGGAGATCGCGCTGCGCATCCTGCGCGCGTGCCACACCCTCGGCATCCGCACGGTGGCCGTGCACTCCACGGTCGACCGCAACCTCAAGCACGTGGCCATGGCCGACGAGTCGGTCTGCATTGGTCCGGCGCCGTCGCCGCAGAGCTACCTCAACATCCCCGCACTGATCGCCGCAGCGGAAGTCACCGACGCCCAGGCCATCCACCCGGGCTATGGCTTCCTGTCGGAGAACGCCGACTTCGCCGAGCGCGTGGAAGAGTCCGGCTTCATCTTCATCGGCCCCAAGGCCGACACAATCCGCATGATGGGCGACAAGGTCGAAGCCATCCGCGCGATGAAGGCCGCCGGCGTGCCGTGCGTGCCCGGTTCGGGCGGCCCGCTGGGTGATGACATCGTCGCCAACACCAAGATCGCCCGTGAGATCGGCTACCCGGTCATCATCAAGGCGGCCGGTGGCGGCGGTGGCCGTGGCATGCGTGTTGTGCATGCCGAAGCCTCGCTGAAGACCTCGATCGAAACCACCAAGAGCGAGGCCAAGGCCGCGTTCGGCAATGGCGAGGTCTACATGGAGAAGTTCCTGGAGAACCCGCGCCACGTGCCGATGACCACGGCCATGAGGATCACCAGGGCCAGCTCGGGGCGCAGCAGGGT
>NZ_JBNNHG010000106.1:0-13379 GCF_050268705.1 Stenotrophomonas sp. NPDC077659
GCCAGCGGCGGCACCTTCCCGAACTGCGAAGTGGCCCCGGCCGGCAGCGGCTACTGCGTGGACATCGGCCCGGGTTGGGCGGAACTGGGCTACAGCACCTTCACCCAGAGCGTCAACATCGACAAGGCTGAAACGCGTGGTGTGGAAATGGCCGCGCACGTGGACCTGCTGGACAATCTGCAGCTGCGTGGCAACTACACGTGGACGAAGAGCGAACAGACCAGCGGCGCGCAGAAGGGCCTGCCGATCACCGGTACCACCCCGGCCAGGCACATGGCCAATGCCAGCCTCAACTGGCAGGTCAGCGAGGCCATCAGCCTGTCGCTGATCGGCGAAGGCCGCTACGACCGCTACCGCGACACGATCGTCGATGCCAGCGGCGCCAGCCACAACCGCTACTACCAGGACTACACGATCTTCCACCTGGGCGGCAGCTGGGACGCCACCCCGTGGCTGACCGTCAATGCGCGCGTCAACAACCTGCTGGACAAGGACTTCGTCTCGCAGTCGTGCCTGCTGATCAGCCAGAGCGAGTTCAACTGCGTGGATGACTACGCGACCAAGGACCAGCGCCGCAGCTACTGGATCTCGTTGAACGCGAAGTTCTGACCACCGCGTACCGGTAGTGCCGGCCGCTGGCCGGCATTGCCTTGCTGCGGTGGGTGCCAGCCTTGGTCGGCACCGCTTCATCCACGCATGGCGTGGATCTGCTACACCGGTAGTGCCGGCCGCTGGCCGGCAGTGCCTTGCTGCGGTGGGTGCCAACTTTGGTCGGCACCGCTTCGTCCACGCATGGCGTGGATCTACTACACCGGTAGTGCCGGCCGCTGGCCGGCATTGCCTTGCTGCGGTGGGTGCCAACTTTGGTCGGCACCGCTTCATCCACGCATCGCGTGGATCTACCGCCCCGTGCCGCCCGAAGGCGGCATGGGATACATAACGATACCTAATTGCGAGCCATTCTCATTAGTGATGTAATGGGTGGTCTTCACCAGCCTCGAAAAACACCGTGAGCCGCCCAGCCTCTTCCACCGTGCAGCAGCAACAGAGCCGTGGCTTCTGGCTGCGGACGCTGCACCAGTGGCATTGGATCAGCTCGGCGGTGTGCCTGATCGGCATGCTGTTGTTCGCGGCCACCGGCCTGACCCTGAACCATGCGGCGAAGATCGAGGCCAAGCCGCAGGTGCAGAACCAGAAGCTGGAGCTGCCAGCCGAACTGCTGCGCCAGCTGGGTGACCGCGAAGACGGCAATGCGCCCATTCCGCTGCCCGCACGCCAATGGCTGGATGCGCAGCTGGGCATCGGCATCGGCGGCCGCCCGGCCGAATGGTCGGCGGACGAGATCTACCTGTCGCTGCCGCGTCCCGGCGGCGATGCGTGGCTGAGCATCGACCGCGAAAGCGGCGCGGTGGAATACGAATCGACCTCGCGCGGCGTAGTGTCCTACCTCAACGACCTGCACAAGGGCCGCAACGCGGGCCCGGCGTGGGGCTGGTTCCTGGACCTGTTCGCGGTGGCCTGCCTGGTGTTCTGCATCACCGGCCTGTTCCTGCTGCACCTGCATGCGCGGCAGCGCCGCATGACCTGGCCACTGGTTGGCCTGGGCCTGATGATCCCGCTGCTGATCGCCCTGCTGCTGATCCACTGATTTCCCACCGTTCCCTCCGGAGCCGCCCCATGCGCGTCACCCTCACCATCGCCCTCAGCGGCCTGCTGGCCTCCTCGCCCGCCTACGCCGCCACCCTCGACATCAACGTCGAAGTGCCCAAGCTCAACGTCGCCGAATACCACCGCCCGTATGTGGCAGTGTGGCTGGAAGGGGCCGACCAGAAGGTCGCCGCCAACCTGTCGGTCTGGTACCAGCAGACCAGCAACAGCGAAGGCCACGGCACCAAGTGGCTGCCCGACCTGCGCCAGTGGTGGCGCAAGAGCGGCCGCACCCTGCAGGTGCCGGTGGATGGCGTGACCGGCCCGACCCGCCCGGCCGGCAAGCACGCGCTGTCGTTCAACGACAAGCAGCCGGCGCTGAAGCAGCTGGCCCCGGGCAGCTACACCCTGGTTGTGGAAGCGGTGCGCGAAGTCGGCGGCCGCGAACTGCTGAAGATCCCCTTCACCTGGCCGGCCACCGCTGCGCAGAACGGCAAGGCGCAGGGCGCCACCGAACTGGGCCAGGTCACCCTCGCCGTCAAGCCGTAATCACCTGGCCGGGGTCGGCTCCCTTCCGCAGGAAGGGCACCCCCTACCGCCCTTCCCCGGGGTCAGAGCTCTTTCCGATGGAAAGGGATCCGCCCCCTTCCAACTGGAGTCTTCCGCATGAAGCGCACGCTCGTCCTAGCCGCCGCCCTGGCCGCTGCCCTTCCGTTCTCCGCCTTGGCCCACAAGGCCTGGCTGCTGCCCTCGCAGACCGTCATCGCCGGCAACGCGCCGTGGATCACCGTCGACGGTGCCGTGTCCAACGACCTGTTCTATTTCAACCACGTGCCGCTGCGCCTGGAATCGCTGGTCATCACCGCGCCGGACGGCAGCAGCGTGCAGCCGCAGAACGCAGCAACCGGCAAGTACCGCAGCGTGTTCGACCTCGAGCTGAAGCAGCAGGGCACCTACCGCATCGCTTCGGTCAACGACGGCCTGTTCGCCACCTACGAGCAGAACGGCGAGCGCAAGCGCTGGCGCGGCACCGCGGCCACCTTCGGCGAACTGCCCAAGGATGCGAAGAAGCTGGAAGTGAGCCAGTCGGTGGGCCGGGTGGAAACCTTCGTCACCAACGGCGCGCCGAACGCCACCGCCCTGAAGCCGACCAACCGCGGCATCGAACTGGTGGCCGTGGGCCATCCGAACGATCTGTTCGCCGGCGAGGAAGCCACCTTCCGCGTGCTGGTGGATGGCAAGCCGACGGCCGGCCTGGAATTCGAGATCGTGCGCGGCGCCACCCGCTACCGCAACGCGCAGGACGAGCTGAAGCTGACCAGCGACGCCAAGGGCGAGATCAAGGTGACCTGGCCGGAAGCCGGCATGTACTGGCTGGAAACCGGCACCGAAGACAACAAGACCTCGGTGAAGCAGGCCGCCAAGCGCCGCCTGAGCTACGTCGCCACGCTGGAAGTGCTGCCGCAGTAACGCAGACTGCGCTGCCGGGCCACTCCGGCAGCGCACCTGCAACGCCCCGCCATGACCGACTCCCTGCTCGACATCGCCCGCCTCGGCGGCACCACCATGGGCACCACCTGGAGTGTGACGCTGGTGGCGCCACGCCAGCGCGACCTGCACCCGCTGCACGCTGGCATCCAGGCCCGTCTGGACGAGGTGGTCGCACAGATGAGCACCTGGGACGCCGGTTCGGACCTGGGCCGCTACAACCGCGCCGGCGCCGGCCAATGGTGCCCGCTGCCCGCCGAAACCCGCCATGTGCTGGCTGCCGCGCAGGCGATTGCCGCCGCCAGCGATGGCGCGTTCGATCCAACCGTGGGCCCACTGGTCGCGCTGTGGGGCTTTGGCGCGCAGGCCGGCCCACGCCGCGTACCCGACGCGGCAACGCTGCAGGCCACCCGCGCCCGCTGTGGCTGGCAGCAGCTGCAGTGGCGCGATGACGCCCTGCTGCAACCCGGCGGTCTGGAACTCGATCTCTCCGCGATCGCCAAAGGCTTCGGCGTCGACCACGTGGCCGTCTGGCTGCGCGCGCAGGGCATCACCGCTGCGCTGATCGAAGTGGGTGGCGAGCTGGCCGGCTACGGCCGCAAGCCCGATGGGCAACCGTGGCGCGTGCTGGTGGAGTCGGCACCCGAAGAAGACGCACACACCCACACACCACCGCGCGTACTGGCGCTGGACGGCAAGGCCGTGGCCACCTCGGGCGACCGCTGGCACCAGTACCAGGCCGATGGCCAGGCCTACAGCCACAGCCTGGACCCGCGCAGCGGCATGCCGGTGCGCCAGGTGGCCGCCGCCGTGACCGTGGTCGCCGACGATGCAATGCACGCCGATGCCTGGGCCACCGCGCTGACCGTCCTCGGACGCGATCAGGGCCTGGCCCTGGCCGAACGCGAAGGCCTGGCCGCGCGCTACCTGGAACGCGCCGTCGACGGCCCGCACGAACATCTCAGCAGCGCCTTCCAGCGCCTGCTGGACGAGCAGGCCGCATGAGCCTGCAGCCGTCGCGTGCCGTCTTCGGCAACCTGGTCGTGATGGCGCTGCTGGCCGTGGCCGGCTACGCACTGCTGCGCCTGCACCTGGGCGAAACCTGGTGGCAGGGTGCCCCACCCGCGCGGCATTGGCAGGGTGCGCTGCTGGCAACGGCACTGTATGCGCTGGCCTGCGCGGCACTGTGGTGGCGTGGCCGCCCGCGCGATGACGCCACCCGCGGCGATGTCGCGCCGCTGCTGCTGGTGTGGTCCAGCCAGACCGGTTTCGCCCGCGAACTGGCCGACCGCAGTGCCGAAGCGCTGCGTACCGCCGGCCTGCCCGTGCGCGTGCGTGGCCTGCACGACGTCGACGCCCCACTGCTGGCGCAGAGCCAGCGTGCACTGTTCATCGCCAGCACCACTGGCGAAGGCGATGCGCCTGACCATGCCCTGCCCTTCCTGCGCCGGGTGATGAGTACTGCGCCCTCGCTGGGCCACCTGCAGTTCGGCGTGCTCGCGCTGGGCGACCGCAGCTATGGTCATTTCTGCGCCTTCGGCCACCAGCTCGATGACTGGCTGCGCCAGCACGGCGCGCATCCGATGTTCGATGCGATCGACGTCGACAACGCCGATCCGGCCGCGCTGCGTCACTGGCAGCAGCTGCTCGGGCAGATCGGTGGGGGTGCCAGCGAACTGCCCGACTGGAGCCCGGCCGAATACCAGCCGTGGCTGCTGCTGCAGCGCGAACACCTCAACCCCGGCAGCCTCGGCGGGCCGGTGTACTGGCTGCGCCTGCAGCCACCGGCCGGCAGCGATGCGCAGTGGCAGGCCGGCGATATCGCCGAGATCGGTCCGCAGCATGCCGAAGACAGCACGCGCGCCTGGTTGCGCGGACGCGATTTCAATCCGGATCTGCCGCTGGACGATGGCCGCACCTTGTTGGCCCATGTCGTGCGCTCACACCTGCCCAGCCTGGTCGCGCCGGGCGACCTGCAAGGGCTGCTGGCCTCGCTGCAACCACTGCCACACCGCGAATACTCGATTGCCTCGGTGATGGCCGATGGCGCGGTGGAACTGCTGCTGCGCCGCCAGCTGCGCGCCGATGGCACGCCCGGCATCGGCAGTGGCTGGCTGTGCGACCACGCCGTGCTGCAGCAGCCGGTGCAGCTGCGCCTGCGCCGCAACCAGAACTTCCACGGCGTGGCGGCCGAGGTGCCGCTGCTGCTGGTCGGCAACGGCACCGGCATTGCCGGTCTGCGCGCGCACCTGCACGAGCGTGCCCGCAGCGGCGCACGCCGCACGTGGCTGCTGTTCGGCGAACGCTCGGCCGCGCACGATTTCCATTTCGGCGAGGAACTGCAGGCGATGTTGGCCGGCGGCACGCTGGCACGTCTGGATGCCGTGTTCAGCCGCGATGGCGGCGCACATCGCTACGTGCAGGACCGGCTGCTGGCCGAAGCGGCAACGCTGCGGCAGTGGGTGGCTGAAGGCGCAACGATCCTGGTCTGCGGCAGCCTGCAGGGCATGGCCCCGGCGGTGGATGCGGTGATCGAGCAGGTGCTGGGTGTGGAGGGGAAGGAAGCGCTGCTGCTGGCCGGTCGCTACCGGCGCGACGTTTACTAGTAGATCCACGCCATGCGTGGATGGGGGCGCCATGACGCCGGGCATGGCCCGGCGCTACCCGGCGTTGGTCACCCGTATCGCCAACAACTCCCCGCCGCCCTGCAAGGCATGCCGTTGCCTTATCCACGCCATGCGTGGATGACGCTCCATGACACCGGGCATGGCCCTGCGCTACCCGGCGGTCGTCACCCGTATCGCCAGCAACTCACCGCCGCCCTGCAAGGCATGCCGTTGCCGTTCACCAGCCCCCAGCCACGCAGTATCCCCGGCCTGCATCGGTGGCAGCCCGCTGTCCGCGCCAAATTCCGCATGCCCTGCCAGCAGGTACAGCGCCCAGGCCACGCCCGGTTCGCAGAAGAAGAACATCGACCCCACCAGCGGCCGGTGCAGCAGCTCGGCCTGCAACAGCCCGCGCTTCCACATCAGGTTGAAATCGTGGGTGGTGCCATCCACCAGCTCTCCGTCCAATGCTGCTTCGCCGGCGAAGCGCACGCGCCCGTGCGGCGGCAGCACCTCGGCCACGCGGCCATCGGCGAAACGCAGGCGCAGGCCATTGCCCTGCAGCAGCACCAGCTCGCGCTCCATGCCGGGGAACGCCGAGAACGCGGCATCCTGTTCGATCTCGGCCACCGACAGGCGCAGTGCCCAGTCATCGCCGCGCGCCGGCAGGCGCAGGATCTCGCGGGTCCAGCCCAGGCCATTGCGCCAACGTTCGCGGCGGTAGTCCAGGCTGGAAATCACCTGGCTCGGGGTGCGCAGCAGAGAATCCATGTCCATGCGCGCATTGCATCATGCCGCGCACGTTCGCGCATCACCGCGTGGCAACGCTGCCCGTTTCACCGCACTGCGGCGCCAGCAGCTTCGAATGCTGCAGCCATTGCGGGTCGGGATAGTAGGCGAACACCAGGGTGCCGCCGCGCAGCGAATCGATCAGCGGCCGCGACACCGACAGGCGCACCGCCGGGCAGCCGAGGCTGCGTCCGAGCCGGCCCTGCAGACGGGCCATGGTCGGGTTCACATAGGGCGCACCGTGGATGACGATGGCACGGTCACGCGCCTTGTCATTGAAGCCCGGCTCCAGCCCGTCCAGCCGCAACGAATAGCCGTTGCCGCCCATGTAGGTTTCCTGCGCGGTGAACGCCCCGATGCTGGACATGAAGCTGCCATCACGGTTGGAGAAGTGCTCGGTACGGTTGCCGCCACTGTTGCGCCCATGCGCCACCCATTCCTCGAACAGCAACCGCTGCCGGGCCAGATCAAACACCCACAGCCGCTGTTCGGTGGAGGGCCGCGAGTAATCGATCACGCCCAACCGCTCGGCCTTGATGCCCAGTTCCGGCCGCTGCAGGGCACAGCGCAGCGCCGTGGCGGCCAGCTTCAGCACGTGGCGGTCGGCATTGGGCGCCGTGCGCGCCAGCAGCGCGGTCAGGTCGTCGGTGCTGGCGGTGGCCGGCGGTGGCGCCGCCACCGCGCTGCCAGCGGCAAGAAGCGCGAGCAGACCACAGGCGGCCGGCCAGCGCGTACGTGGAGCAATCATGGGCACACAGTGTTCACTCAGGACTTCTTCGAGGTGGGCGTGGCCGGTTCCGATTCCAAGACCGGCTGCAATCCTGATTCAGCCGCGCTTGGGCGCACCGCCGGCAACGACGTCACCAGCAAGGTCGTGCCCGGTACCAGCACCTGGTACAGCTGGCGGGCGAAATCGGCCGGCAGCGCCATCGGCAGTGATGGCGTGGCCAGCAGGTCCGGGGTCGCCTGCGCCCGGTCCTGGCCCAGCAGCGGGTAGGCCGTCCACTTGTGCAGGCGCTGCTGCGCATCCAACGGGCTGGGCGTCTCACTGAAGCCCTGCCCCATCACGAACAACGTGGTGCCTTGGAACGCCGGCAGCGCGTCGGCCCGCAGCGGTGATTCGCCGATCATCACGCCATCGCGCAGCACGTACAGGCGCTGGTCGTGCAGGCTGACCAGGATGCCGACCTGGCCGCTGGGCGCGACCGCGTCATCCCACCACGCCTTGGCCGGGCTGGCGCCTTCGGTTTCCGGCAGGGCCTGGCCGCGCGCATTCACCGGTGCCAGCACCGCCGGGTAGGCCAGGGTCATCGGGGCGCTCTTGGCGTCGGCCACCACCACCGTGTCGCCGCGCTGGGTTTCGCTGAACAGCTTCTGCGCGAAGGCCTGCGGCAGACGCACGCAACCATGCGAGGCCGGGTGACCGGGCAGGCTGCCACCGTGCAGGGCGATGCCGTCCCAGGTCAGCCGCTGCATGTAGGGCATGGGCGCGCTGTTGTAGAGGTTGGACTTGTGGTCCTTGTCCTTCTGCAGGATGGTGAACACCCCGGTCGGCGTTTCATGGCCGGCCTTGCCCGAGCTGATCGTGCTCAGGCCGATGGCGATGCCGTTGCGGTACACGTAGGCGCGCTGCTCATCCAGGCTGACCACCAGCACGATCGGGCCGGCCGGCGACACTTCCGGGTGCCACAGGTATTCACCGGGCTTGAGATCGGTCGGGCCGCGCACGTCGGCGCTGGCAGTGGTGCTTTTGGCGGCAGGGGGCGCGGCCTGGGCCAGCAGCGGCAGTGCCAAGGCAAGTGCAAGCATCAGGGGAAGACGGGGCAGGCGCATCCAGCAGGTTCCAATCCGTGGGGAGCCCTCAACCTACACCATTGGCGGTGCATGCCTCGACCACACCGTGTGCCCATGCCGGAAAGAGAAATGCCCGGCGACACAGCCATGTGTCGTACCGGGCACTCGTTACGTCCTTGTCGGTCTGCTGCCGCCCCCTCGCATCCTGCGCTGTGGGGGCGGCGTTGCATCCTGCACGCGACCGCGTTCGTCCTGTTTGTATCTCAGCCCCTTCCACAGGTCTGTGATGCCACCCTCCTGGTGAGTGGTGCCGCATCCCTGCGACGGTCGGTGGACCCGGCCTTCCTGTCCGTGTCCGGTGAACCAGCCTCCTGCCGGTCCCGACGATCCTGCTGTCAACGCCTGGGTACGGAGCGCACCGGTACCGATCCGGGTACCGGATCCGCTGGCAACATCCCGCTGCCGACGGTGATCCGCTGTCGATTCCGTTCGACGATCGCTTTCCCTATCCCTTTCACCTGCGTCAGGTCCTCGACGCGATGAAACGGGCCGTGTCTGCGCCGGTGCTCGACGATTGCCGCAGCCTTGACGGCCCCGACCATCGTCAATCCCTGCTGCAGCGCCTGGGCATCAGCCCGGTTGATGTCGACCGGCCCGGCGGCTTGCGCCCCCACCATCCACATCCCCAGCACCAACGCCCTGAACACGACTGACCAAGGCACGACGTGTATCTCCTTGTGGTTCTGGCCGCCCCGACCGGCAATCCCGTCGGCCGAAACAGTGTCCGTCACCACATGTGCACAGCGTATCGGTTTCATCGTTTTCTAGAAGCCAGCCAAATACCCGACGTGCTGTAGGAAAAACCCTACCCCCCGCGCAAGCGTAGAATGGCGGCATCACACGCCCATGCAACCGGAGTTTCAGATGGACAGCGCCAAGCTCGGCCAATTCGTCAATGACAAGTGGGACAGCGAGATCGTCCCGCAGTTGGTCGACTACATCCGCATCCCCAACAAGTCGCCGATGTTCGACGCCAACTGGGTGCAGAACGGCTACATGGAACAGGCGGTCACCCTGATGGAAACCTGGGCCAAGGCCCAGCAGCTGCCCGGCCTGAAGGTCGAGGTGGTCCGTCTGGAAGGCCGCACCCCGCTGATTTTCCTGGAAATTCCGGCCACCGGCGCCGAAACCGGCGACGACACCATCCTGCTCTACGGGCACCTGGACAAGCAGCCGGAAATGACCGGCTGGGACGACGACCTCGGCCCGTGGACTCCGGTCCTGCGCGGCGACAAGCTGTATGGCCGCGGCGGCGCTGATGACGGTTACGCCATCTTCGGCTCGCTGGCCGCCGTCCTGGCCCTGCAGGCCCAGGGCCTGCCGCACGCCCGCTGCGTGGTCCTGATCGAAGCCTGTGAAGAGTCCGGCAGCTATGACCTGCCGGCTTACGTCGACCATCTGGCCGACCGTATCGGCAAGCCGTCGCTGGTAGTCTGCCTGGATTCGGGCTGCGCCAACTACGACCAGCTGTGGTGCACCACCTCGCTGCGCGGCCTGACCGGCGGCAACTTCACCGTCAAGGTGCTCAACGAAGGCGTGCATTCCGGCGATGCCTCCGGCGTGATCCCGTCCAGCTTCCGCCTGCTGCGCCAGATCCTGTCGCGCATCGAGGACCAGGACACCGGCCGCATCCTGATCGACGGCATGAACGTCGAGATTCCGGCCGAGCGCCAGGAACAGGCCAAACGCGCCGCCGAAGTGGTCGATACCGATATCTTCGAGAAGTTCCCGATGGTCGACGGCCTGCGCCCGATGAACGAGGACCTGACCGAGCTGGTGCTCAACCGCACCTGGCGCCCGGCGCTGTCGGTCACCGGCGTGGGCGGCATGCCGCCGCTGGAATCGGCCGGCAACGTGCTGCGCCCGCAGACCTCGGTGAAGCTGTCGCTGCGCCTGCCGCCCACCGCCGACGGCAAGACCTGCGGTGAGCTGCTGAAGGAAGCGCTGCTGCGCGATCCGCCGAACGGCGCGCAGGTCACCCTGGATCTGGAAAAGGCCTCCACCGGCTGGAATGCCCCGGCCATGGCGCCGTGGCTGACCCAGGCCATCGATGATGCCAGCCAGGCCTTCTTCGGCAAGCCGGCGATGTACATGGGCGAAGGCGGCTCGATCCCGTTCATGGGCATGCTGGGTGAGAAGTTCCCGGGCGCCCAGTTCATGATCACCGGCGTGCTCGGCCCGCACTCCAACGCACACGGCCCGAACGAGTTCCTGCACATCCCGATGGGCAAGAAGGTCACCGCCTGCGTGTCCAAGGTCATCAGCGAGCACTACGCCGCCAGCCTGCGTGGCGAGACCAGCGGTTCGCCTGTGGCTGCCGACAGCGGCACCCGCCATGGCGATCACGGCTGCTGCTGATCGCGCACCCGTGACGGACGCAGCCTGGCCTTGCTAGGCTGCGTCCACCCCAAGCGGAACATATGCACATGAATGGTCTGTTCGGCAGCAGCAGCTGGCTCTACATCCTGCTGGTCGGCTTCTTCGTCGGCCTGCTCGGGCGCTTCTTCATGCCCGGCAACAACCGCATGGGCTGCCTGCTGACCATCGTGCTGGGTATCGTCGGCGCACTGGTGGCCGGCTGGTTCGGCCAGTACATGGGCTGGTATGCCCCCGGCGAACCGGCCGGTTTCCTCGGCGCGGTGGTCGGCGCGGTGGCCGTGCTGGCGCTGATGCGGCTGTTCACCCCACGCCGCTGACCTCGCCCCTCTTCTTTTCTCTGAGCTTGGCGCGCCGGTCGCGCCCGGAACTGCCTGCATGACCGAGCCTGCTTCCGATCCCCAGCGCAGCGCGCAGCGCCTGCAGTGGGCCCGCACCCAGCTGGACGATGCCAACGCGGTGGTCGAACGCGCCTCGGTCGACGCCGGCCTGCGCAGCTACTGGCGTACCACCAGCAGCGGCGGCAGCCACATCGTGATGGATGCCCCGCCCGGCCTGGAAGATGCGCGACCGTGGCTGCGCATGCGCGGCCTGCTGCACGACCACGGCCTGCGCGTGCCCGGCTTGCTTGCGCAGGATCTCGATGCCGGCTTCCTGCTGCTGGAAGACCTGGGCGGCCCGACCCTGGCCAAGGTGCTGGACGAGCGCAATGCCGATGCCTGGTTCGCACGTTCCATCGACCAGCTGCTGCGACTGCAGGCGATCCCGGTGCCCGAGGATTTCGGCCAGTTCGGCCTGGCCCTGCTGCAGCGTGACGCCGGCCTGTTCGACGAATGGTTCCTGCAGCGCCACCTCGGCATCACCCTGGACGGCGCCGAGGCCGAAAGCCTGCAGCAGGTGCAGCACCTGCTCATGGACAACGCGCTGGGCCAGGCCCAACTGATGACCCATCGCGACTACATGCCGCGCAACCTGATGCCGGTGGACGATGGCCCGGCCATCCTCGATTTCCAGGACCTGGTCCGTGGCCCCATCGCCTACGACGCGGTGAGCCTGTTCAAGGACGCGTTCCTGAGCTGGCCACTGCCGCGCGTGGACGCCTGGCTGGCGCAGTACCACCAGCGCGCGCTCGACGCCGCCCTGCCGGTGCCCGACCGCGCGACCTTCCTGCGCGATGCCGACTGGATGGGCATCCAGCGCCACCTGAAGTGCCTGGGCATCTTCAGCCGCCTGCGTTACCGCGACAACAAGGGCCACTACCTGGACGACGTGCCGCGCTTCATCGGCTACCTGGACGAAGTGCTGCCGCGGTATCCCGAGCTGGCCGCGTTGCAGGAACTTCTGGACGACCGCATCAAGCCCGCGCTGGCCGAGCTGGCCGCCCCCATGCGCGTGGTGCGCTGATGAAAGCGCTGATCTTCGCCGCCGGTCTGGGCGAGCGCATGCGCCCGCTGACCCTGCACACGCCCAAGCCACTGCTGGCCGTGGCCGGCAAGCCACTGATCGTGTGGCACCTGGAGCGGCTGGCGGCGCGGGGCGTGCGCGAGGTGGTGGTCAACACTGCGTGGCTGGCCGAGCAGTTCCCGGCCACGCTGGGCGACGGCAGCCAATGGGGCCTGCAGCTGCATTTCGTGCATGAAGGCGGGACGCCGCTGGAAACCGGCGGCGGCATCCTCAACGCGCTGCCGCAGCTGGGGGATGCGCCCTTCCTGGTGGTCAACGGCGATATCTGGACCGACTTCGATTTCGCCAGCCTCCCCGCCGAACCGCAGGGCCAGGCGCATCTGGTGCTGGTGGACAACCCGGCGCAACATCCCGAGGGCGATTACCGCCTGGATGCACATGGCCTGCTGCACCACGACCGCGCCGGGCCGTGCCTGACCTACGCCGGCATCGGCGTGTACCGGCCGTCGATCGTAGCGGACTGGCGCGCGGTGATCGGCGATACGCCGGGCAGCGAGCGGGTCCCGCCGAAGTTCTCGGTGGTGCCGCTGCAGAAGCATTTCATGGCGCAGGGGTTGATGACCGGGCAGCACCATCGCGGGCGCTGGACTGACGTCGGGACTGTGGATCGGCTGCGGGCGCTGGATGCCGAGTTGGCCGCGAACGGCTGAGCCCCTCGTTGCTGATGCCTGGTCGTTAGAGTCGAACTTGCTCGACTGCAAAGCCGTGCTTGGCCGGGCGGGATGGGTACGCGGGGGACGCCGTGAATCCATCCCTGTAGCAACTGTGTTGTTGGAGGGGTTCAGGCCGCTCCGGTAGACGGGCACGGTAGTGCCGGCCGCTGGCCGGCAGCCTGTGGACATACGCGCAAGCTGGCTTCAGGCGGGGATCGGTCCGCTTTCAGCGTCGCGCACGCGGGCGTTGAGAATCACCAGCATCTTCCGCATCACCGCCACGATGGCCACTTTGCCTTCCTTGCCACGGGCCCGCAGGGACTGATGGAAGTCGCGCAATCGAGGCTTATGGCGCATGGCCGACATCGCCGCCATAGAGAGCACCTGGCGGATTTCTGCTCTACCGCCCTTGATGCTTCGCTTTCCTCGCATCGTGCCGCTGTCGTAGGACATCGGGGCCACCCCGACCAGGCTGGCAATGCGCTTGCCACTGATCCTGCCC
>NZ_JBNNHG010000107.1:0-13375 GCF_050268705.1 Stenotrophomonas sp. NPDC077659
GTGTGCCCAAGGGCGTGGTCTACCGCCACCGCCACTTCGTCGGCCAGATCCAGCTACAGGTACTGCTGGTCGCTGTACTCGCGCGGGCGCTTGGGGTCGTCCAGCACGCGGCCGGTGGAAATGCACACGCGCGCTTCGTGCGCGCTGAAATCGGTCGGCGCCAGGAAGCGCACGTCATTGCTGGCCACCACCGGCAGGCCGCGCTGGCCGGCGGCCATCAGCGCGAAGCGGTTGAAGGTTTCCTCGCCTTCGCGGCCGGTGCGGGTCAGTTCCAGATGCAGGCCGTCGCCGAACGCGCGCTGCCAGTCGGCCAGCTGCTGCTCGGCCAGGTCGTGCTTGCCGTCCAGCGCCAGGCGCCCGGCCAGGCTGTCACGGCCGGCCAGGGCGAACAGGTTCGCATTGCCGGCCTTCAGCCAGTCCGGGTGGATGGCCACGCCGCCTTCCGGGCGGTGGCCTTCCATCCATGCGCGGGTCAGCAAGCGCGACAGGCTCAGGTAGCCCTCGCGGTCGCGGCACAGCAGGGTCATCCGCCACGGGTCCTGGCCTTCCTCGGCGACCATCACGTCGGCGCCGGCAATGGGCTTGATGCCCACGCCTTCGGCGGCCTTGTAGAACTTGACCAGCGCGAACAGGTTGTTCAGGTCGGTCACCGCCAGCGCAGGCAGGCCGAGTTCAACCGAGCGCGACAGCAGGTTGGCCTGCTTGGCCTTCTTCGGGTCCGCCTGGTCCGGCTTGGCCGGCACGCGGATGGTCGAGTCCGCCAGCGAGAACTCGGTGTGGACGTGGAGATGTACGAAGCGGGCGTTGGACATGCTGGACCAGGTTGGAGCGCGCGGGCCCCGGGTGCTGACGGGAGAACCGTCGCCGGGGTCGGGAAGCGCTGGAGTGCCCGGTCAGGGTAGCGAGGGCAGGGGGTGGCGACAAGCTCTTGACGGTACGCGATTTCGCATTCGCGCTATCGCTTCCCACGGTTCGCATGCGAACCGCGGGCCCCGTCTCACCATGCTTCCAGACCCCCGCGCCGTCGGCGCATCCCCCTGACTCAGGGGGACTCTTCCCGAGATGGTCTGCAGCGAGCGTTCAGGCGATTCAGGCAATCGCGATGTCGGCGGCCACAACCTGCGGCACTTCCAGGCACTCGCGTACCGGGGCGAAGCTGCGCCGGTGTTCGTCACAGGGGCCATGCGCGCGCAGCGCGGCCAGATGGGCCGGGGTGCCGTAGCCCTTGTGCTGGTCGAAACCATATTGCGGGTGCCGCGCGTGCAGGTCCTGCATGTAGCGGTCGCGCGACACCTTGGCCAGGATCGAGGCGGCCATGATCGCGCGGTCGATGCCATCGCCGCCCACCAGCGCCTGGGCCGGCAGCACCAGGCCCTTGGGCACCACGTTGCCATCGATGCGGGCGAAGCCGGCCACGTGGGCGACGGCCGCCACCACATCGCGCATGCCCTGCAGGGTGGCCTGGTAGATGTTCAAGCGATCAATGGCGTTCACGTCCACCAGCACCACCTTCCAGGCCAGCGCCCGTTCGATGATGCGGTCGTGCAGCTGCTCGCGGCGCGCGGCGGTCAGCTGCTTGGAATCGTCCAGGCCGTTGATGCGTGGCCGCGCCGGGTCGAACACCACGGCGGCCACGGCCACCGGGCCGGCCAGCGGGCCGCGCCCGGCTTCGTCCACGCCCGCCACCAGGCGCTCGGGATCGACCACGGCCGCGCTGTCGAACAGGGCCAAGCTGGCCGCCGCTGCAGAACGACGGCTCATGCCGCGCCCTGGTTGCGCACCAGCAGCTCGCCCACCGCGTCGGCGGCGCGGGCCGAGGCATTGCGGCGCAGGCGTTCGTGCAGGCGCTCGTAGGTGCCCTGCAGGTCGGCGCTGCGCTGCGGGTGGTCGAACCACTGCTGGATGGCCGCCGCCAGCTTGTCCGGGGTGCAGTCGTGCTGCATCAGTTCCGGTGCCAGATCCTGCGCGGCGAGGATGTTGGGCAGGGCGAAACGATCCACCTTGATCAGGCCCAGCGCCTTCACCAGCCGGTAGGTCAGTTCGTTGACCCGGTAACCGACCACCATCGGCCGCTTCACCAGCATGGCCTCCAGGGTGGCAGTGCCGGAGGCCAGCACCACCACGTCGGCGGCGATCATCGCCGTGCGGGCCTGGCCGTCGAGGACATGCGAGTACGCCACCGGCAGTGCCGAGCGGGACAACTGTTCCTCGATCAGGCGGCGGCAGGCGGCATTGGCCGCCGGCACCACCACGTGCAGGCCGGGGATGCGCTCGGAGACCTGCCAGGCCGCTTCGAAGAACGGTTCGCCCAGGCGCGAGATCTCGCCCAGGCGGCTGCCCGGCAGCACCGCCAGAACCTTGGCCGAGGCGGGCAGGCCGAGTGCGGCACGGGCGGCGCCACGGTCACCGTGCAGCGGAATGTCATCGGCCATCGGGTGGCCGACAAACCGCGCATCGATGCCGTGCTTGGCATAGATGGGCGGTTCCATCGGGAACAGGCACAGCACCAGATCGGCGCTGCTGCCGATCTTCTCGGCGCGCTTCTCGCGCCAGGCCCAGACCGAGGGGCTGACGTAGTGCACGGTGGGAATGCCACGCTGCTTCAGCCAGCGTTCGATGCCCAGGTTGAAATCCGGGGCATCGATGCCGATGAACACGTCCGGCTGCCATGCCAGCGCACGCTCGCGGAAGGCCGAGCGCAGCTTCAGCAGGCGTGGCAGGTGGCGCAGCACTTCGGTCAGGCCCATCACTGCCAGTTCGCTGGCATCGTGCCAGGTCTGGCAGCCGGCGGTGCGCATGGAATCGCCGCCGATGCCGGCGAATTCGGCATGCGGGAAGCGGGCCTTCAGCTCACGCATCAGGCCTGCACCGAGCAGGTCGCCGGAGGCTTCGCCGGCCACCAGCGCGATCCGCCGCGGGCGCTCGCTGAGCACCCGCTGCGCCGGCACGCTGCCGGCCATCGAGGACAGTGGGATGACGGCGGCGCCGGCCGGCGCCTGGCCGGTCGCGCTGCTCATCGCAGCAGGTGCCTCTCGGTGTGCTCGATGAAGTCCAGCATGGCCCGGACATCATCGCTGGCCTGC
This sequence comes from Stenotrophomonas sp. NPDC077659, assembly GCF_050268705.1. Taxonomy (NCBI): domain Bacteria; kingdom Pseudomonadati; phylum Pseudomonadota; class Gammaproteobacteria; order Lysobacterales; family Lysobacteraceae; genus Stenotrophomonas; species Stenotrophomonas sp. NPDC077659. The sequence continues at coordinate 3,084 of NZ_JBNNHG010000107.1, forward strand.
GCCTGCTCGGCCAGCTGCTGCTTGGCTTCGGCCAGCGGCAGGCCAGCCACGTACAGGGTGCGGTAGGCACGCTTGATGGCGGTGATGCGCTCGGCATCGAAGCCACGGCGCTTGAGGCCTTCGCTGTTGATGCCGCGCGGGCGGCCCAGCGAATCGGTACCGACCATGGTGAACGGCGGAACGTCACCGTTGGTCAGCGCGCCCATGCCAAGGAAGGCATGGGCACCGATACGGCAGAACTGGTGGGCACCGGCGAAACCGCTGATGATCACGTAGTCGCCGACGGTGACATGCCCGGCCAGTGTGGTGTTGTTGGAGAACACGCAGAAGTTGCCCACGTGGCAGTCGTGGGCCACGTGCGTGTAGGCCAGCATCCAGTTGTCATTGCCGATGGTGGTGATGCCGCCGCCACCGCCGGTGCCACGGTTGAGCGTGACGAATTCGCGGAACACGTTGCGGTCGCCGATCACCAGCTCGGTGCGTTCGCCGGCGAACTTCTTGTCCTGCGGCTCGCCGCCGACGGCGACATGGCCGATGAAACGGTTGTCACGGCCGATCCGGGTCGGGCCGTGGATGCTGCAGTGCGGACCGACCTCGGTGCCGGTGCCGATCTCGACCTCCGGCCCGATGATCGTGAACGCGCCCACGCGGACGTCGTCGGCCAGTCGTGCCGACGGATCGATCACCGCGGTGGGATGGATCAGGGGAGCGTTGCCTGTCATTGCTGCCTCCAGTGGATCAGCCCTTGGCGCCGGCACACATGACTTCGGCCGAGGCAACGACTTCACCGTTGACCTTGGCTTCGCCGTAGTACCAGCCCATGTTGCGGATCAGGCGCTTCATCTGCACATCCAGCATCAGCACATCGCCGGGCACCACCTGCTTGTTGAAGCGGGCGTTTTCCACCTTGACCATGTAGAACAGCGTGGACTGCGAATCGCGGCCCAGGGTGAGCTGGGTCATCACGCCACCGGCCTGGGCCAGGGCTTCGATGATCAGCACGCCCGGCATGATCGGCCGGCCGGGGAAATGGCCCTGGAAGAAGGGCTCGTTGATGCTGACGTTCTTCTGCGCCAGGATGCGCTTGGCCTCGATGTCGAGTTCAAGCACCCGGTCGACCAGCAGGAACGGGTAACGGTGCGGGAGCAGTTCCTGGATCTGGCAGACGTCGATCGGAAGCTGCAGCGTGTCGTTCATTCTTTCTCCTTGCCAGCAGCGAGGACGCGGCGAGCCAATGCGTCCAGCTGCTTGAAGCGCGCGGCGTTCTTGCGCCACGTGCGGTTGTCGGTCAACGGGGTGCCGGACGAATACTCGCCCGGCTCATGGATGGAATTGCGGACCACCGATTTGCCGGTGATCACGACCTTGTCGCAGATTTCGAGGTGGCCGACCACGCCGACGTGGCCGCCCAGCAGGCAGTAGCGGCCGATCTTGGCGCTGCCGGCGATGCCGGTGCAGCCGGCGATGGCCGAATGGGCGCCGATCTGCACGTTGTGCGCGATCTGCACCAGGTTGTCCAGGCGCACGTCTTCGGCCAGCACGGTGTCTTCCAGCGCGCCGCGGTCAACGCAGGTGTTGGCGCCGATCTCGCAGTCGTCGCCGATGCGTACGCCACCGAGCTGCGGCACCTTGATCCATTTGCCGGCATCCATCGCCAGGCCGAAGCCATCGGCGCCGAGCACGGCACCGGGATGCACGCGTACGCGCTTGCCGAGCTTCACGCGGGTGACCAGGGTCACCCGGGCGATCAGTTCACAGCCGCTGTCGAGGGTGCAGTCCTCGCCGATGATGCTGCCGGCGCCGATGATGCAGTTCTCACCGACCACGCTGCGCGCACCGATGGTGACGAACGGGCCGATGTGGGCGCTGGCGGCCACATCGGCCTGCGGGTCGATGACCGCGCTGGGGTGGATGCCCGGCGGGCGGGTCGGGGCGATGTCGAACAGCGCGCCGATCTTGGCAAAAGTGGTGTAGGGGTCCTTGGCGACCAGGGCGGTGCCGGGCGCGGCCTCGGCATCTTCGGCACGCAGCACCACGATGCCGGCGTGGCTGTCGGCCAGCTGGGCGCGGTAGCGCGGGTTGGCAAGGAAGGTCAGCTGGCCGGCACCGGCATGGGCGAGGGTCGCCACGCCACTGATGGTGGTGGCAGGGTCGCCATGGACCTGCAGACCGAACTGATCGGCGAGTTGCTGGGCGGTGTAGGTAGGAGTATTCACGGCGGGAGTTTAACGTGTGACGCCAATCCGGTCATGCGGAGGCATTCTGTGGCGCCTGTCTGCTATCGGCGGGAGGCGGCGGGTGGCCCTGGTCAGGACACGCGAAATCCCCTCCATGGCGCCAACGGTCCTGCCCAGGGCCACCCGCCGCCTCTGGACACGTCCTGCGGGCGGCCAGCATTCGAAGCCTCTGTAGAGCCGAGCCGTGCTCGGCTCACCGCGTGTGAACGCGGTACCACAAACGAAAGCGCCGGGCGGAGCCCGGCGCTTCGTAACCCGTCTGGTGGAGAGCCCCCCTTCTGTTAAGGGGGGCGCGCCCCTGGGAATCGCAGGAGCGATTCCCAACGTTGCGATGCAACGGCCCGAAGGGCGCATGCCATGGATGGCATGCGTAACGGCGCGGGGATAGGTGAAATGCGCGGGCAGTTCTGGCGAACCGCCACGCGGTTTGTCAGAATTGCCCGCCGAAGGTGAACTGCAGGCGTTCGATTTCGTCGCCGTCCTTCTTCTTCAGCGGGAACGCGTAGCTGATCGAGATCGGGCCGACCGGGGCGCGCCACAGCAGGGCCACACCGGTGGACACGCGCAGTTCGTTGGCCTTGAAGTTCTTGGTGCCGTTGTAGACGTTGCCGAAGTCGACGAAGGCCGACACGCGGGCCGACGGGCTGTCGAACAGGCGCGGGAAGTAGGCTTCCACCGAACCGACGGCCTTTACCGAACCGCCCAGCGGCTGACCGTTGGAGTAACCGCTCATGATCTCCGAGCGCGGGCCGAGGGTGTTGTCCTCGAAGCCACGCACCGAGTTGGTACCACCGGCATAGAAGTTCTCGTAGAACGGCAGGCCCGTGGCGGTCACCGTCTTCACGTAATCCGAGGAGCTGGGGTTGCAGTCGACGGTCTGCGTGGGGTTCGGGTTGGCGGTGGTCGGCGCGGTGTAGCAGAGGTCGCGGGTGTAATCCTTGCCGTAGCTGTCGCCGTAGCCGATTTCTGCGCGGGTGTTGATCACCAGCGACGGGATGATCGGCCAGTACTTGCTGATCTGGTAGTTCAGCTTGTAGTACTCGACGGTGGACCCGGGCAGGGTGGTCTCCAGGCCGATGCGCTGGTAGGTGCCATTGGTCGGCATGAAGTAGTCGTTGCGCGAATCACGCGCCCAGCCCAGCTCGGTGCGCCAGGCATGGAACGTACGCGTGCCGATGGCATCGATGTAATCGATGATCGACTGCGGCGTCGCACCCTGATAGACGGAAATCTGGTTGCTGTCGATGCCGAACATCAGCGAGATGCTGTCGGTCTCGGTGAGCGGCACGCCGAACACCACCTGCGCCGAACCATTGGTGCTGTTGTACTGCGCGGTGTTGAAGTCGGAGTAGTCCAGTTCGCGCCAGGACAGGTTGTAGCCCAGCGAGACGCCGTCATCGGTGAAGTACGGGTTGGTGTAGCTGAAGCCGTAGCGCTGCAGGTAGCTGCTGCGCGAGGCTTCCACCGACACGCGGTTGCCGCCGCCGAGGAAATTGTTCTGCGACAGCTGCACCGAGGTGGTCATGCCGTAGGACTGCGAATAGCCCAGGCCGAACACGAAGCTGCCCGACGTGGTTTCCTTGACGTTGTAGACCACGTCGACCTGGTCGTTGCTGCCGCTGACCGGCGGGGTTTCAACGTCCACCGACTCGAAGTAGCCCAGGCGCTGCAGGCGCACCTTGGAACGGTCGATGGCCGCCTGCGAGTACCAGCTGTTCTCGAACTGGCGCATTTCGCGACGCATCACTTCGTCGGAGGTACGGGTATTGCCCTTGAAGATGATCCTGCGCACCGACACGCGCGGGCCGGGGACGACCTGCATGTTCACCGCGACGGTCTGCTCGGCACGGTTGGTGGTCGGGATCGGGTTCACCTTGGCGAAGGCGTAGCCGATGTTGGACAGCGAATTGGTGATCGCGTCGGAGCTGAACTCCAGCAGGCCACGCGAGAAGGTGTCGCCGGCCTTCTGCACGACCATGCGCTCGACATCTTCCTGCGGGAGGATGGTGTCGCCGCTGACCTTGATCTCGGAAATCTTGTACTGGTTGCCCTCGGTCACGCCGGCGGTCACGAACATGTCGCGCTTGTCCGGGCTGATCGAGACCTGGGTGGAGTCGATGCTGAAGTCCACGTAGCCGCGGTTGAGGTACCAGGAATTGAGCTTTTCCAGATCGCCGGACAGCTTTTCCTTGGAGTACTGGTCATCGCGGCGGTACCACGACGCCCAGTTGTGCTCCTTCGATTCCCAGGTTTCCAGGATGTCCGCGCTGTCGTACTTCTCGGTGCCGACCAGGTTGACGTGACGGATCTTGGCCGCCTTGCCTTCCTTGATGGCGATGGCGATGTCCACGCGGTTACGGTCCAGCGGGCTCACCGTCGGGGTGATTTCCACGTTGTACTTGCCACGGTCGTTGTATTGGCGGCGCAGTTCCTGGGTCACGCGGTCCAGACTCAGCCGGTCGAACGTGCCGCCCTCGGTCAGGCCGATGTCGGACAGGCCCTTGAGCAGCTGGTCGGACTTGATGTCCTTGTTGCCGGTGACGGTCAGCTTGTTGATGGCCGGGCGTTCCTTGACGGTGACCACCAGGATGCTGCCCTGGCGGTCCAGCTGCACGTCTTCGAAGAAGCCGGTCTTGTAGAGGGCGCGGATGGTCTCGCCGACCTTGCTGTCGGTGACCGTCTCGCCACGTTCCACCGGCAGGTAGGTGAACACCGTACCGGAACTGATGCGCTGCAGACCGTCGACGCGGATGTCGCTGACAGTGAAGGGCTCGGCTGCCTGGGCCAGGGCGGGAGCGCCGGTGACGGCGGCGAGGGCGAGGGCCAGCAGGCGGCGATTGGGGAGTCGCGTCATGTCACGTCCGGTAGGAAGGTCGATTTCAGTGGTACGGGATGCCGGCGCTGTAGACGCCAAAAACGTGGAAAAGTTCATCGCGTGGCCAGGCCGAGGATGTCGTTGTAGAACGCCAGACCCATCAACCCGGCCAGCAACGCCAGGCCGATGTACTGACCGGCGGCGATGGCACGCTCGCTCAGCGGGCTGCCCTTGACCAACTCAATAAGGTAATACAGCAGGTGCCCGCCGTCCAAGATGGGAATGGGCAGCAGGTTGATGATGCACAGGCTCAGCGACAGCAGGGCCAGGAACTGCAGGAACCAGTCAAGGCCGCGCTTGGCCGAAACATTGGCCACGCGGGCAATGGTGACCGGGCCGGAAACGTTCTGCAGCGAGGCCTTGCCGGTGATGATGCGGGCCATCATGCCCAGCGAATCGGAGGCCAGTCGGCCGGTTTCGCGCACGGCCACGGTGACCGCGTCCAGCGTGCCGTAGCGCATCAGGGTGTCGTAGGCGGGGCTGAAGGTGCCGGAGAAGCCGACGCCGATCTGCCAGACCGGCTTGCCCTGGCCATCCTTTCCCTGGCGCGGGGTCATTTCCAGTGCCAGGCGCTCGCCACCGCGGATCACTTCGATCATGCCCGGCCCGCCGCGGCGGCCCAGGTCCTGGATCTGGGCACCGACCTGGTCGGCACCGTCGATGCGCTGGCCGTCGATGGCGACGATCACGTCGCCGGGCTGCAGCAGGCCGGCCACGGCCGAATCGGCGGTCAGGCTGTCCACCTGCGCCGGCTGCAGCCACGCCTGCCACTGCAGGCCGGCCAGGCTCGGCACGCGGCGTTCATCGAAGCCGGCCGGCAGCTGCGAGAGGGGCAGTGTGCGCTTGCGCACCTGGCCACTGCCGTCGAGCACTTCCAGGGTCACGTCGCGCCGGTCCATCGCTGCAGCGGTCAGGGCCATGCTGGCATCGCCCAGAGTGACGACCTCGCGGTCATCCACGCGCAGCACGCGGTCGCCCCCGGCCAGGCCGGCGCTGGCGGCAATGCCGGTGGTGCGGCCGATGGTGGCCGAATAATCCTGCTTGCCGATCACGAACATCGCCCACAGCAGCAGGATGCACAGCAGCAGGTTGGCGACCGGGCCGGCAGCGACGATGGCGATGCGCTGCCAGACCGTCTTGTGGTTGAAGGCCTGCCCGCGCTCCTGCGGGTGCACCTCGACCTCGCGTTCATCGAGGAACTTCACATAGCCGCCCAGCGGCAGCGCAGCGATGGCGAACTCGGTGCCATGCCTGTCGCGGCGCGACCACAGGGTACGGCCGAAGCCCACCGAGAAGCGCAGCACCTTGACCCCGCACAGGCGCCCGACCCAGTAATGCCCGAACTCGTGGAAGGTGACCAGCAGCCCGAGGCTGACGATCATCCACCAGACCGATCCGATGAAGTCAGTCATGCAGGCTCACGGCGGTGGGCGAAGGCGGTGGCGTCATGCGGTAAGGGCGTGGCGTTCAGGCGGCGTCGATGGCGGCGAGGGTCAGTTGGCGGGCCCGCTGGTCGGCGGACAACAGGCCGTCCAGTGTATCGGCTGCTTCGTTCGGCAGTGTTGAAAGCGCGTTAGCAACCAGCGCCGGAATGCTCAGGAAACCGATCCGGCCCTGAAGAAACGCTGAAACGGCCTCTTCATTGGCCGCATTCAGTACCGCCGGGGCGGTGCCGCCGGCCTGCATGGCCTGCCAGGCCAGTGCCAGGCAGGGGAATGCGTCGGTGTCGGGGGCTTCGAAATCGAGCCGGCCCTGGGCCAGCAGGTCCAGCCCGGACACGCCCGATTCGATGCGCTGCGGCCAGCCCAGGCCGACGGCCAGGGTGGTGCGCATGTCCGGCAGGCCCAGCTGGGCCAGGGTGGAGCCGTCGACGAACTCGACCAGCGAATGGACCAGGCTCTGCGGATGGACCAGCACCTCGATGCGCTCGCCGGGCACCTTGAACAGGTGGTGCGCCTCGATCACTTCCAGGCCCTTGTTCATCAACGTCGCCGAATCGACCGAGATCTTCGGGCCCATGGACCACTTCGGGTGGGCCACGGCCTGGGCCGGGGTCACCTGTTCCAGTTCGGCGCGGCGGCGGCCACGGAACGGGCCGCCGGAGGCGGTCAGCAGGATGCGGCGTACGCCGGCCCCGTTGAGGCTGGCATCGCGCGAGCGCAGGCACTGGAAGATCGCGCTGTGTTCGCTGTCGATGGGGATGATTTCGGCGCCGGCGCGTTCGGCGGTGCGGGTCAGCAGCTCGCCGGCCAGCACCAGTGATTCCTTGTTGGCCAGCAGGATGCGCTTGCCGGCGGCGGCGGCGGCCAAGGTCGAGGACAGCCCGGCGGCACCGACGATGGCGGCCACCACGGTGTCACAGACGTCGCTGGCGGCCAGCTGGTCCAGCGCGGCGGCACCGGCATGCGCCTCGGTGGCCAGACCGGCGTCGCGCAGCCCATCGCGCAGGGGGGCGTACAGGCTGTCATCGGCGATGACCGCATGCGCGGGGCGGTGCCGGCGGCACAGTTCCAGCAGGGCCTCCACCTGGCGGCCGGCGGCAAGCACGGTCGCCCGGTAGCGCTGCGGGTGGCGTGCGATCACGTCCAGGGTGGAGGCACCGATGGAGCCAGTGGCGCCGAACACGGCGACCTGGCGCAGGTCTGCAGCAGCTTCCATGGTCAGAATCCGAAGATTTCCTTGCCCAGCGCGAACACCGGCAGAGCCGCCAGCACGCCGTCGATACGGTCGAGCACGCCACCGTGGCCGGGAATGAGATGGCCCGAATCCTTGGCGCCGGCATGGCGCTTGATCAGGCTCTCGTACAGATCGCCCAGCACCGAAGCGAACACGGCCACCACCGAGGTGACCAGCAGGCCGGGCAGGTGGGCGACGTCGACGCCGGCCAGCCAGCCCAGGCCAACGGCCACGGCGACGCCCGCCAGCAGGCCGCCGAACAGGCCTTCCCAGGTCTTGTTGGGGCTGATGCGCGGGGCCAGCTTGTGCCTGCCGAAATGGCGGCCGGCGAAATAGGCGCCCGAATCGGCCGCCCAGACCAGCGCCAGCGCGGCCAGCAGCCACAGGTGGCCCTGCTCGCCCGGCGGATCGCCGCCGGCATGGATCAGCACCAGCGAGGCCCAGGCCGGAACGATGGCCAGGGTGCCGGCCAGCAGCTTGAGGATGCGTGCCGGGCTGCCCGGCTGCGCGCCGAATGTGAAGAAGCGCAGCCAGACCAGCGCGGCCAGCCACCAGGCAACACCCACCAGGGTGGCGATCTGGAACAGCACCAGCGAACTGCCGTCGGCCCACACCATCAGCACCATCAGCAGCAGGTTCAGCACCAGCAGCACGGTACGGGCCAGGGTATCTTCGATGCCGGCCAGCTTCAGCCATTCCCACAGGCCGATCAGGAACACGGCGGCGGCGGCGGCAGCCAGCCACTGGGTGGGCAGCAGCAGGATCGCGGCAATGGCCACCGGCGCCATGATCAGCGCGGCGAGGACTCGGGTTTTGGTCATGGGCTGGGCATCTCGGTGGCCAGAGCGGCGATCTGGGCGCTGGTCAGGCCGAAGCGGCGCTCACGGCTGGCGTAGGCGTCCAGCGCCTGCTGCAGCTGCTCGGAATCGAAATCCGGCCACAGTGCCTCGGTGAACCACAGTTCGGTATACGCCAGCTGCCACAGCAGGAAGTTGCTTATGCGGGTATCGCCACCGGTGCGGATGAACAGGTCCGGCGGCGGCAGGTCGGCCAGGGCAACCTGGCGGCCCAGCAGCGATTCGTCTATCTGCTCGGGCAGCAGGCGGCCAGCGGCCACTTCCGCGGCCAGCGTACGGGCGGCGCGGGCGATGTCCTGGCGCCCGCCGTAGCTGGCGGCGATCGACAGGGTCAGGGTGGTGTTGTCGGCGGTGCGCTGTTCGGCCAGCTGCATGCGGCTGACCAGCCCGGCGCCGAAGCGCTCGCGCTCGCCGATGAAGCGCACGCGCACGCCGCGCCGGTGCAGCTCGTCCACTTCACGGTCGAGGGCGCCCAGGAACAGCTTCATCAGGGCATCGACTTCTTCCTGCGGGCGGCCCCAGTTCTCGCTGGAAAACGCGAACAGGGTCAGCGCCGGAATGCCCAGTTCAAGGCAACGGTCGATGGTGCGGTTGACCGCGCGCGCGCCGGCACGGTGGCCGATCACGCGTGGTCGGCGGCGCTGCTGTGCCCAGCGCCCGTTGCCGTCCATGATGATGGCGACGTGGCGGGGCAGGGCGGCCGGCAATGGAGGCGGGACTGAAGGCATCGACTTCAGACCGACAACAGTTCCTTTTCCTTTTCGGCGACGACCTTGTCGACGTCCTTGATGCTGCCGTCGGTCAGCTTCTGGATATCGTCTTCGCCGCGCTTCTTCTCGTCTTCGCTGATGGCCTTGTCCTTGACCAGCTTGGCGATTTCCTTGTTGGCATCCTGGCGGATGTTGCGCACGGCGATCTTGGCGCCTTCGCCTTCCTTCTGCACCTGCTTGACCAGCTCCTTGCGGCGCTCTTCGGTCGGCGGCGGCATGTTGATGCGGATCGCCGCACCCAGCGTGTTCGGGGTGAACTCGTGGATGTACAGGCCCTTCTCGATTTCCTTGATCATGCTCTTGTCGAAGGGCGTGACCAGCAGCGAGTGGGCATCGGCGTTGGAGATCGACGCGACCTGGTTCAGCGGGGTGCTGGCGTTGCCGTAGGCATTGACCGTGACGCGGTCCAGCAGGGCGGGAGTGGCACGCCCGGTGCGGATCGAGGTGAGGGTGTGCTTCAGAGCGTCGATGCTCTTGGCCATGCGCGTCTGCGCGTTGTTCTTGATGTCGTTGAGCATCGCCCGGGTCCTGGATGTAACTGGAATCGGGCGATTATAGGCGAATACGGGACGCTGCCGGGCCTGGATCGGCCCGGGGCACGCCTGGCGCTCAGGCTCAGGCCGGGTCGCGGCCCTGGACCAGGGTGCCGATGTTGGCGCCGCCGAGGATCTTCAGCAGCTCGCCCGGCTGGCCCATGTCGAATACGCGCATCGGCAGGTCGCTGTCACGGGCCAGGGCGAAGGCGGCCGTGTCCATCACTTCCAGGCCGCGGCGGATCACTTCGTCGTAGCTCAGGCTGTCGAAGCGGACCGCATCGCTGTGCCGACACCCCCGCATCGCCCGCCGAGTACGCCCGCTTCCGCCCATTGCTGTGGCT
>NZ_JBNNHG010000108.1:0-13349 GCF_050268705.1 Stenotrophomonas sp. NPDC077659
GGGACGGGGACGGGGACGGGGACGGGGACGGGGACGGGGACGGGGACGGGGACGGAACGGTAGAGTCGACTGTCAGTCGACTGCTCTCCAGGCCACGAAAACCCCGCGCTTCGCGCGATAGTCGACCAACGGTCGACTCTACCCCGCCGTCAACCGATCCAGATATCGATTGATCCCGGCCAGGTGCTGGCGGTGCGGCTGCGCCCGGGCATGTCGGTGATCGCGCGGGTGGATACGGCGGTGGAGCCGGCTTCGGAACCGGCACCGAAACCGGGATCCGGGACGGGGACGGGGACGGGGACGGGGACGGGGACGGGACGGTAGAGTCGACTGTCAGTCGACTGCTCTTCAGGCCACGAAAACCCCGCGCTTCGCGCGATAGTCGACCAACGGTCGACTCTACCCCGCCGTCAACCGATCCAGATATCGATTGATCCAGGCCAGGTGCTGGCGGTGCGGCTGCGCCCGGGCATGTCGGTGATCGCGCGGGTGGATACGGCGGTGGAGCCGGCTTCGGAACCGGCACCGAAACCGGGATCCGGGACGGGAACGGGGACGGGGACGGGGACGGAACGGTAGAGTCGACTGTCAGTCGACTACTTTTCCATCAGGCCACGAAAACCCCGCGCTTCGCGCGACGGTCGACCAACGGTCGACTCTACCCCGCCGTCAACCGATCCAGATATCGATTGATCCAGGCCAGGTGCTGGCGGTGCGGCTGCGCCCGGGCATGTCGGTGATCGCGCGGGTGGATACGGCGACGGAGCAGGGGACGACACGGTAGAGTCGACTGTCAGTCGACTACTTTTCCATCAGGCCACGAAAACCCCGCGCTTCGCGCGACGGTCGACCAACGGTCGACTCTACCCCGCCCTCGGCCGGCGCAGCGCGCGGCGGCAGCGTCTGTGAAACGGGGTCGGCACGATCGTGTGTTCAACCGGCGCAGCGTGCGCAGAGGCCGTGCACTTCCAGGGTCTGCGCCTGCGGCTGGAAACCCAGCTCCTTGGCACGCTTTTCCAGCTGGTGGACGATCTCGCGGTCTTCCAGTTCCACCGCGCTGTGGCAACTGTTGCAGATCAGGAACGGGACCGAATGCGCCGCGCTGCTCGGGTGGTGGCAGGCCACGAAGGCATTCACCGATTCCAGCTTGTGCACGAAGCCATTGGCCATAAGGAAGTCCAGCGCGCGGTACACCGTGGGCGGGGCATCGGCGCCCACGCCCTTGCCGTTGCGCACCCACTCCAGCAGCTCGTACGCCTTGACTGGCTTGCCGGCCTCGGCAATCAGCTTCAGCACGTTGGCGCGGATCGGGGTCAGGCGCAGCCCGCGCTCGCGCGAGACACGCTCGACCACCGCCACGAAATCCGATGCGTCGTGGACGTGGTGGTGCGGGGCGGTACAGGCAGAAGCAGGTTTGGCGGGCATGCGCGTTCTCCGGTTCGGGGCTGGGCCGCAGGGCTCAGGCCGTTGCTACCTTGGTGATGGCCACATCGATGCGTTTCAAGGCCTGCTCGCGGCCGGCCAGGTACACGGTATGGGAAATGTCAGGGCTGACCTGGGTGCCGGTGATGGCCACGCGCAGCGGCTGGGCGACCTTGCCCATGCCGATCTCCAGCGCGGCGGCGGCATCGTGCAGGGCCACGCCCACGGCCTCGGCGGTCCATTCCGGCAGCGCGGCCAGCAGCTCGCGGGCCTTGCCCAGCGGCAGCTCGGCGCCGGCCTTGAAGTGCTTGGCCACGGCCGCCTCGTCGTACTCGGTCAGCGGCTGGTACCAGACCACGGCCTTCTCGGCCATTTCCTTCAGGGTCTGCACGCGCTCGCGCAGGGCAATCACCACGTCCACCGGGGCCGGGCCGGCGGCCACGTCCAGGCCCAGCTTTTCCAGCTGGTAAACCAGGTGCGGCACGATGCTGGCCGGTTCTTCGGTCTTCAGGAAGTGCTGGTTGACCCAGCCCAGCTTGGCCATGTCCAGGCGCGAGGCCTTGGAATTGCAGTTGGTCACGTCGAACAGGTCGATCAGCTCCTGGCGGCTGAACAGCTCTTGGTCACCGTGCGACCAGCCCAGGCGGGCCAGGTAGCTCAGCAGCGCATCGGGCAGGTAGCCGGCGTCCTTGTACTGCATCACGTCGGCCGCACCGGTACGCTTGGACAGCTTGGCGCCCTGCTCGTCCAGGATCATCGGCATGTGGCCGAACTTCGGCACGGGGGCACCGATGCCCTCGTACAGGTTGATCTGGCGCGGGGTGTTGTTGATGTGGTCGTCGCCGCGGATGACCTCGGTGATGCCCATATCCCAGTCATCCACCACCACCGCGAAGTTGTAGGTGGGGTAGCCGTCCGGACGGAAGATGACCATGTCATCCAGCTCGCTGTTGGCGATCTCGATGCGGCCCTTGATCAGGTCGTCGAACACCACGGTGCCGTCGAGCGGGTTCTTGAAGCGGATGACGCGGTTCGGGTCGTCCTTGCGCGGCAGGCCCAGCTCGCGCGCGGCGCCGTTGTAGCGCGGCTTTTCCTGCTTGGCCATGGCGGCCTCGCGCATGGCGTCCAGTTCTTCGCGGGTCTCATAGGCGTAGTACGCCTTGCCGTCGGCCACCAGCTGCTCGGCCACTTCCAGGTAGCGGGCCACGCGGTCGGTCTGGTAGATCGGGCCGACGTCGTAGTCCAGGCCCAGCCAGTCCATCGCCTCCAGAATCGCATCGATCGCGCCCTGGGTGCTGCGTTCACGGTCGGTGTCCTCGATGCGCAGCACGAACTCGCCGCCGCGGTGGCGGGCCTCCAGCCAGCAGTACAGCGCGGTGCGGGCGCCGCCGATGTGCAGGTAACCGGTGGGGCTGGGGGCGAAGCGGGTGCGGCAGATCATGGAGGGCTCGGGGAACGGGAATCCCCACGATTTTACCAGCCCACCGCCCCATACGGAAAAAGGGGACGGAGGGGATTAAGTCGCGATTGCCCAGCCTCTGGGCGCGGCGACCGGGAAACGGAGGGGAGAAACGACTTAATCCCCTCCGTCCCCTTTTTACGGTTCTACCTTGCGGGGGAAGGACTGCTCGCGCATCGCGGCGTTGTAGGCGAACGAGGCGACGATGGCGGCGGCCTGCTTCAGGTCGTCCGGTTCGGCATGGTCCCAGGTGTCCAGGTGGCTGTGGTGGACGTTGGTGAAGTAGTCCAGGCGGTCCTGGATGAACTGGAAGCCCGGCAGGCCGATGCGGTCGAAGCTGATGTGGTCGGTGCTGCCGGTGTTGCGGGTAGCCACGGTGGTGGCACCCACGTCATGGAACGGGGCCAGCCAGGCTTCGAAGATCGGCATCGCCGCCAGGTTTTCCTGGGCATAGATGCCACGGAAGCGGCCCGAGCCATTGTCCATGTTGAAGTAGACCTGGAACTTGCCGTAATCGCGGGTCTTCTGCAGCGCCCCGGTCGGATCACGCAGCGAGGCCGGCAGTGCCTTCTGCGCCGGGTCGGTAGGTTCGGGGAAGCGACCGAAGTGCTTGGCGACGTACGCCTGCGAACCGATCAGGCCCTGCTCCTCGCCGCTCCACAGTGCCACCCGGATGGTCCGCTTCGGCTTGGCGCCGGTGGCCTTGAGGATGCGCATGGCCTCCATCATCACCGCCACGCCGGCGGCATTGTCGGCCGCGCCGGTGCCGCTGTGCCACGAATCCAGGTGGGCGCCGATCATCACCACTTCATCGGGCCTGCTGCTGCCGCGGATCTCGGCCAGAGTGTTGTAGCCGGGCTGGTCGGTCTCGTCGGTGAAGCGCGCCGCAACGTCCACGCGCAGGCGGACGGCCTGCTTGGCGTCCAGCGCGCGCACCAGCGGGTTGAAGTGCTCGGCGATCATCGCCAGCTCGGGGATGCCCACCGATTCGCCGGCCTTGCGCGAACCACCGCCGGCGACGCGGATGATGCCGTTGTCCCAGCCACTGATGCTGACCGACGCCAGCGCGCCCTCTTCCACGAAGAACGCGTTGACCTTGGCGGTCAGCTCCTGGCGCTCCTTGTATTCCTTCACCCGCTTTGCGCGCTCTGCAGCCGCGTCCTTGGGCAGGGTGAATTCCTGCAGGCCTTCCAGCGAGGTGGCGTCGTGGCGGTGCGAATCCGGCTCGGTGCCGCGCTTGTATTCGCGGGCCTCGCCCAGCAGCAGGATCTTGCCGCGCAGCGTGCCGCGATACTTTTCGATGTCCTCGGGCTTCTTGATCTCCACGTGTACCAGTTCGCCTTCCACCGGCCCATTCGTGCCCGGCGTCCACGCCTTGGGCAGGGCATGCAGCGGCTGCACGCGGTCGCCCAGCATCTCCACACTGGCCGAGGTGAATTCCCAGCCACGGCCGAAGTCGTCGAAGGCCTCGTCGTGCACGTTTTCCAGCTTCCATTCGCTGAACTTGCCACGGGTCCATGCGTTGGCGCGGCCCATCGCCGGCGAATTGGTCAGTCGTGGGCCGATGCGTTCGGTGAGGTAGCTGAAGGTGTCCATCACCTGCGAACGGTGGAAGGCCTCCTGGCGGATGCGGCTGACCATATCCAGGTCCACCGGCTCGCGCGTCTGCGCCATTGCATTGCCCCCCATCGCCAGCGCTACGGCCAGCACGCCCCACTTCAACACATCGCACCCCTGCCTTGCGGCCTGCTCATCAACCCATCGAGTCTAGCCAGCAGGGGCGCGGCAATACCGTCCCATCGGTCATGCATGGCAGTAGATCCACGCCATGCGTGGATGAAGCGTGCGAACCAAGGTTCGCATCCACCAGCTTCCAGCGGTTCGCACCACCGAAGGTCGGGCCTTCACCCATGCCACCCCAACCACAACTGCGCCCGCTCGGGCACCAGCAGCAACCAGTGCCGCCGATCCACGCTGCTGCAGCCGTACACCGCTGCATGCGCCGGCCAGTCCAGCGGCAACCCATCAATGCCGATTTCCGCCAGCGCCGCCGCCCCGGCCTTCCATGGCCGGTAACGCGGTACGCGCCCGGCCAGCGCGCCGCGTCCGTGATGCGCACCCACCAGCCAGTCCAGCCCCTGCCGCTGCAGTCCTTCGCAGGTCACCGCCGCCAGCTGGAAGCGGACCAGGCCGGGGGCGATCCGTGCCCCCGGCAGGGCCGCCAGCACGCCATGTGCCTGCAGCAGTGCATCCACTTCCAGCAGGGCCGGAATGCCCTGCCGTGCCCGTTGCCGCAATCCCTGGCGCCAGCCCATGACGTACCCCTTACTTCAGTTCCGCGCCAAGCGCGTACCAGTCGACCCGACGGGTCACCCACATCGCCAGCGCCAGGATCACAAACAGCAGCAGCGAACCCATCAGCAGCGCGTTGTTCTCCGACACCAGCAGGCCATACAGCGCGCCGTACAGCACGGTCAGCAGCGCGGCGAAGCCGAGGCCGCGCTTCCAGTGCCCAAGCACATTGGCCAGGTACACCGCCTGCAGGCCGATGCAGGCCACCGCCGAAACCAGGTAGGACTTCCAGAACGCGATGTGCTCGGACAGGCTGATCAGCAACAGGAAGAAGATCGCCAGCGCCAGGCCCACCATCAGGTACTGCAGCGGGTGGATGCGCAGCGACTTGATCAGTTCGAACAGGATGAAGCCGACGAAGGTGAGCAGCACGAACAGGATGCCGTACTTGGATGCGCGGTCGGCCTGGGTGTAGGCATCGACCGGATCCACCAGCGAGACGGTCACCGCCTGCGAATCGACCGCGCCCTCGGCACGCAGCTGTGCCTGTGCATCGGAGGCCAGCGAGGACACGGCCCACTGTGCATTGAACCCCTGCGCATCGACGCGCCGCTCGTTGGGCAGGAAGGCACCACTGAAGGACGGATGCGGCCAGCTCGAGCGCAGTGCGATGCGGGTGTCATCGCCGACCGGCACCACCGACAGCGCGCGGCTGCCGTCCAGGCGCAGCTGCAGTTCGACGTTGCTGGCGGCCAGGGTACCGCCGTGGTTTTCGGGGAAACCAGCCACCGGCGCGTGCAGGCCACGCCCCACCTGGCTGGCCGCGCCGACACCGGGCAACAGCCGCACCGGCTTGCCGTCCACGCGCAGATCCGGCGTACCGACCAAGCCACGCACATCGGAAATGCCCACGGCTACATACGGCTGGCCGTAACTGCGGCCGGCCTTCACCGGATAGTCGTCTTCGGCGAAAGTCGCCTTCATCTGGCCGTTCCAGCTGTAGACCGGCACCTTGAACAGCCCGACCTCACGCTGGCTCGGCAGCATCTCACCGCCCACCTCCAGCGACGCTGGCATCTGCAGCCAATGGCCCTCGGTCACCTGCACCTCGATCTTCTTGTTGCCCTTGGCGTCGACCACTTCAACCTGCTGTCGCTCCACCCACGGCACCACCCGCACCGGCCCCACCAGGCGCTGCGCACCGGCACGGCTGTCGGCCACCCGCGCGAAGGCTTCATCGCGGTAGGCACTGCGTTCGTTGATGACGCCGCGGATCATCGTCAGCGGGATCAGCAGCAGCAGGATCAGCCCGCCGACGATGGCGAACCGCAACAGCATCTTCAGGGATTTCATCGTCCATCCTCGTTGGAGAGGGCTGCAGGATGGACGGCGGCGGTGAGCGGGGTTTGTGGCGAATTTGAAGCGAATGTGAAGTCAGCGACGGGGGCGCTGCACCGGTGCACCCAGCGGCAGCCACAGGCTGGCCACGGTACCGCCGCCGGTCCGCGGCTCGAGGCTGGCGCGGCCATCGTGCAGGCGGGCCACTTCCTGCACGAACGGCAGGCCGAGGCCGGAACTGCGCCGGCCACTGCCCGGCCGGGCCAGCGAGTAGAAGCGCTCGAACACCCGTTCACGCGCGTACTCGGGAATGCCGGCACCGCGATCAGCGACCTGCAGCCACACGCCCTGCCCGTCCACCTCGGCCTGCAACGCGATCTCCGCGCCGGCCGCAGAGAACGCAATCGCGTTGTCGATCAGGTTGTGCAGCGCCTGCCGCAGCAGGTAGCCGTCGCCCTGCACCTGCAGATCGGGCACGCTGCCGATGCGGACCTGCACGCCCGCCGCCTGTGCGCGCACCTGCGCGGCAGCGGCCGCGTCTGCCAGCAGCACTGGCAATGCAATCGGGTCGCGGGTCTGCAGCCAACCGTGCTGTTCAACCTCGGCCAGTGCCAGCAGCTTGTCGATGGTCTCGGTCAGCCGCTCCTGCTGGTCGACGATGCTGCGGGCGAAGTGCACTCGGTCGGCATCGGGCATCGGCTCCTGCAGCAGTTCGGCGGCACCGCGGATGGCCGCCAGGGGGCTCTTCATCTCGTGGGTCAGCGACTGTACGTATTGCTCGACATAGGCCTTGCCTTCCAGCTTTCGGCGCATGGTTTCCAGCGCCTGGCCAAGATCGCCGATCTCATCGCGGCGGCGGCGTGGCGGCGGCACCGGCTCACCTGCGGTGACCGCACGCGCATAACGGCTGAGCTGGCCCAGACCGGTGGTCAGCCACATCGTCACCAGCACACCGACCAGGGCCGACAGCCCGATCAGCCAGGCACCGCGCTCCATGATGGCGCGCTGGCTGGCGGCGATGAACGGGTCGATGCTGCGGTTGGGCTGGGCCAGGCTGAGCACGCCGATGAGGGTGTGGCCGTCGGCCGGGTCGTAGACCGGGGCGGCCACGTGCATCACCGTGTCGCCGTCGGTGCCGGGCACTTCCGGGCTGGAACGCGCGCCGTACTCGCCGCGCAGCGTGCGGTAGACATCGTTCCAGCGCGAGTTGTCACGGCCCAGGTCACGGCCCAGCGAATCGTAGATGACGATGCCGCGGGCATCGGTGATCGTCACCCGGTAATCCAGCGAGCGCTTGGGAAAGCGCCAGACCATCGCCTTCAGGTCGCGCTGCCGCGCCTTGGCGAGGTTGCGGGTGAAGCTGCCCGTGCCGAGGGTGCCGGCCTTGACGTCGGCGGCAGCCATTTCGGCCAGCACGTTGGCCGCGTCGACCAGGGTCGATTCCATCGCTTGGCGCACGCCCGGCTTCACCTCATTGACGAACACCCGCATGACGAAAAACGCGGCGATACCGGTAATGAGGAAGAAGCCCAGGAACAGCTTCAGTACCAAGCGCATGGCTCAGGGCTCCAGCGCGTAGCCCAGGCCACGATGGGTGCGGATGGGGTCGGCGCTGGCACCGGCCGCACGCAGCTTGGCACGCAGCGTTTTGACGTGGGTATCGACGGTGCGGTCAGCGCTGTCGGCACTGCTGTCCCAGCCGCGGTCCATCAGCTGGGCACGGCTGAGGATGGCGCCGGGGCGCTGCAGCAGGGCTTCCAGCAAGGCATATTCGTAGCGGGTCAGGTCCAGCGCATGGCCGTGGTAGCGGATGCGCCGGCCCTCGCGGTCGACGGCGAAGGCCCCGTGCTCGCGCCAGCCGGGCTCGACGGCAGCCACCGGTGCTGCGGGCGCCACGCGGCGCAGGCGCGCGCGCACCCGCGCCACCAGCTCGCGCGGTGAAAAAGGCTTGGCCATGTAGTCATCGGCCCCAAGTTCCAGGCCCAGCACGCGGTCCAGCTCATCGTTGCGGGCGGTCAGGAAGATCACCGGTACCTGCGCCTGCGGTCCCGGCAGGGCGCGCAGCCGGCGGCAGACCTCGAAGCCACTCAGGTCGGGCAGGCCCACGTCGAGCACCACCACGTCCACATCGCCCTCCTGCAGGCGCTGCAGGGCCTGCCCGCCAAGCAGGCAGTGGCTGGCCGCGTAGCCTTCGCTGCGCAGGGCATACAGCACGGTGTCGGCGATGGCGGCTTCGTCCTCGACTACCAGGACCTGGGCAACGGGGGCTGTCATGCCGCGCAGCATAGCCGCTGCGGCCGCCGCCCCGTACACTGCCGCCCATGAACTATCGCCACGCCTTCCATGCCGGCAACCATGCCGATGTCCTCAAGCACATCGTGCAGCTGGCCCTGATCGACAGCTTCAAGCGCAAGGACAGCCCGTTCTTCGTGCTCGACACCCATGGCGGTGCCGGCCGTTACCTGCTGGCCAGCGAAGAGGGCCGCAAGACCCTGGAGGCCGAAGACGGCATCATGCGCCTGATGGCTCAGCCCAAGCTGCCCGAAGTTGTCGAGCGCTACCTGAAGGCGGTGCAGGCGGACAATCCGGTGGGGGCGATGATCACCTACCCGGGCTCGCCGCTGCTGAGCGCCCAGGCCATGCGCGCGCAGGACCGGATGGCGGTCTGCGAGCTGCAGGACGACGAAGCGGCCCAGCTGAAGGCGCTGTTCGCCCACGACAACCGCGTCGGCGTGCACCAGGGCGATGGCTACGCGCTGCTGCGTTCGCAGCTGCCGCCCAAGGTCAACGGCAGCAAGATCGGCCGTGGCCTGGTCCTGATCGACCCGCCGTACGAAGCGCAGGATGCCGAATACCAGGCCATCCTGGCTGCGCTGGCCGAGACCCTGGCGCGCTGGCCGCAGGCCACCTGCGCGGTCTGGTTCCCGATCAAGCAGCGGCGCACCATCCTGCATTTCCTGCGCAAGGCCGCCGCGCTGCCGGTGAAATCGGCCATGACCATCGAATTCCTGGTACGCCCGGACGACTCCCCGCTGCGCCTCAACGGCAGCGGCATGCTGCTGCTCAATGCCCCCTGGCAGTTCGACCGGGTGGTCGGCCCGGCCCTGCCGGCCCTGCGCCAGCACCTGGGCGAGCCGGGTGCCACGACCCGCCTGGATTGGCTCAAGGCGCCGGAATAAGGCTGGCTCAAGCGACGATCAGGCGCCGATCTGCCGTCTTCACGAGGCTGTACGCACGTGAGCCTTTCGTTCACGGAATGCAGCCCCGGTGATGCCACAATCGATGGACCACCAAGGAATCACCCGGTATGGCCACTCGCAACCGCATGCCGCCCTGGCATGAGATCTTCAAGGCTCCCAGCGGCCACGAGCTGCTGATCCGCCCCATCCGCCCGGAAGACGGTGCGCCGCTGCAGGCCGCCTTCAGCCTCTTCGGGCCGGAAGAAATCCGCGACCGTTTCCTGCAGTCGGTGACCGAGCTTTCGCCGGACACCACCCAGCGCCTGACCCACCCCAACCCGAAGACCGAAATTACCCTGGTGGCCGCCGAATCGCTGCCGGCCGGTGAAGCGGTGGTCGGCGCGGTGGCGCGTGCCTCGATCATCCCCGGTACCCGCGAAGCCGAGTACGCCATCCTCATCAGCCGCTTCCTGATCGGCCAGGGCCTGGGCCGCCAGCTGATGCGCAAGCTGGTGAAATGGGGGCGGGGCAAGTACCTGGATCGCCTGTATGGCGATGTGGCCGCCGAAAACGAGCCGATGAAGCAGCTGGCGGCCTCGCTGGGCTTCAAGCCGGTGCCGCACCCCAATGGCGCCGAGGGCCTGGTGCGCATGGTGCTGGAACTGGACAATTAAGGTAGCGCCGGGCCATGCCCGGCGTACGTCCCGTTAGTGCCGGCCGCTGGCCGGCATCCCCCCACGTTACGCACACGGCCGCGACAAAGGCATCTGCTAAGATCGGCGGTCCATGTCGCGTACTTCATACCCCGCCCCGCCGCTGCCGCGCGCCGGCCAGCTCCGCGCCTGGTGGCGCGCCCCCGCATCACCGACCGCCCTGGCCTGGTACCTGGTCCAGGCGGCGCGCACGCACGATGCGCCACTGCTGGTGATCGCCCGTGACAACCACGGTGCCAACCAGCTCGAAGCCGACCTGCAGACCCTGATCGGCGCCGATCCGGACCTGCCGGTGGTGGCGTTCCCGGATTGGGAAACCCTGCCCTACGACCGCTTCAGCCCGCACCCGGACATCATTTCGCAGCGCCTGGCCGCCCTGCACCGCCTGCCCTCGCTGAAGCGCGGCCTGGTGGTGGTGCCGGTGCAGACGGTGCTGCAGCAGCTGGCCCCGCGCAGCTATGTCATCGGGGGCAGCTTTGACCTGAAGGTCGGCCAGCGCCTGGACCTGGAGGCTGAGAAGCGCCGTCTGGAAAGCGCCGGCTACCGCAACGTGCCGCAGGTGATGGACCCGGGCGATTTCGCCGTGCGTGGCGGTCTGCTCGACGTGTTCCCGATGGGCGCCGACGAGCCGCTGCGGGTGGAGCTGCTGGACGAGGACATCGATTCGATCCGTGCCTTCGACCCGGAAAGCCAGCGGTCGCTGGACAAAGTCGAGGCCGTGCACATGCTGCCCGGCCGCGAAGTGCCGATGGACGAGGCCAGCATCGCCCGCGTACTGGGTACGCTGCGCGAGCGCTTCGATGTCGATACCCGGCGCAGTTCGCTGTACCAGGATCTGAAATCCGGGCTGGCCCCGGCCGGCATCGAATACTACCTGCCGCTGTTCTTCGACCGCACCGCCACCCTGTTCGACTACCTGCCCGCCGGTAGCCTGCCGGTGGTGTGCACCGGTGCGGACGAAGCGGCAGTCGCCTTCTGGGCGCAGACCGGCGACCGCTACGAGCAGCGCCGCCACGATGTCGAACGGCCGCTGCTGCCGCCGTCGTCGCTGTACCTGTCGCCGGAACTGCTGCGCGAGCGGCTGAACGCTGCCGCGCGCATCGAGGTGTGGGCGCCTGAGCATGCACGTATTGCCGATGCGCACGCGCTGGGCGACCAGCCGCTGCCGCCGCTGCCGGTAGCCGCGCGCGAGGCGCCCGCCGGCGATGCACTGAAATCCTTCCTCGGCCACTACCCGGGCCGGGTGCTGATCGCCGCCGATTCGCCCGGCCGCCGCGAAGCCCTGCTGGAAGTGCTGCAGGCCGCCGAGCTGAAGCCGCCGGTGGTGGCCGACCTGCCCGCGTTCCTCGCCGACGATGCGCGCTTCGCGATCACGGTGGCGCCGCTGGAAGATGGCTTCGCGCTGGATGAACCGCGCATCGCGGTGCTCACCGAGCGCCAGCTGTTCCCCGAGCGTGCCGGCAGCACCCGCCGTACGCGACGGGCCGGCCGTGAGCCGGAAGCGATCATCCGTGATCTCGGTGAGCTGACCGAAGGCGCGCCGATCGTGCACGAAGACCATGGCGTTGGCCGCTACCGTGGCCTGATCGCGATGGATGTCGGCGGCATGCCCGGCGAGTTCCTGGAAATCGAATATGCCAAGGGTGACCGCCTGTACGTGCCGGTGGCCCAGCTGCACCTGATCAGCCGCTATTCCGGCGCATCGGCGGAAACCGCGCCGCTGCATTCGCTGGGCGGCGAGCAGTGGACCAAGGCCAAGCGCAAGGCCGCCGAGAAGGTGCGCGACGTCGCGGCCGAACTGCTGGAGATCCAGGCCCGCCGCCAGGCGCGCGCAGGCCTGGCCCTGCAGGTGGACCGCGCGATGTACGAACCGTTCGCGGCCGGCTTCCCGTTCGAGGAAACCCCCGACCAGCTGGCCGCCATCGACGCCACCCTGCGTGACCTGTCCAGCAGCCAGCCGATGGACCGGGTGGTCTGCGGCGACGTCGGCTTCGGCAAGACCGAAGTGGCGGTGCGCGCGGCGTTTGCCGCCGCCAGCGCCGGCAAGCAGGTGGCAGTGCTGGTGCCGACCACGTTGCTGGCCGAACAGCACTACCGCAATTTCCGCGACCGCTTCGCCGATTACCCGCTGAAGGTGGAAGTGCTGTCGCGCTTCAAGAGCACCAAGGAAATCAAGGCCGAACTGGAGAAGGTCGCCGCCGGCACCATCGATGTCATCGTCGGTACCCACCGCCTGCTGCAGCCGGACGTGAAGTTCAAGGACCTGGGCATGGTCATCGTCGATGAGGAGCAGCGTTTCGGCGTGCGCCAGAAGGAAGCCCTGAAGGCGCTGCGCGCCAACGTGCACCTGCTGACCCTGACTGCCACGCCCATCCCGCGTACGTTGAACATGGCCATGGCCGGCCTGCGCGACCTGTCGATCATCGCCACCCCGCCGCCGAACCGGCTGGCGGTGCAGACCTTCATCACCCAGTGGGACAACGCGCTGCTTCGCGAAGCGTTCCAGCGCGAGCTGGCCCGTGGCGGCCAGCTGTACTTCCTGCACAACGACGTGGAAAGCATCGGCCGCATGCAGCGCGAGCTGTCCGAGCTGGTGCAGGAGGCGAGCATCGTCATCGCCCATGGGCAGATGCCCGAGCGCGAGCTGGAAAAGGTGATGCTGGATTTCCAGAAGCAGCGCTTCAACGTACTGCTGTCGACCACGATCATCGAATCGGGCATCGACATCCCCAACGCCAACACCATCATCATCAACCGCGCCGACCGCTTCGGCCTGGCCCAGCTGCACCAGCTGCGCGGCCGCGTGGGTCGTTCGCACCACCGTGCGTATGCCTACCTGGTGGCGCCGGACCGTCGCTCGATCACCCCGGATGCGGAAAAGCGCCTGGAAGCCATCGCCTCGATGGACGAACTGGGCGCCGGCTTCACCCTGGCCACGCACGATCT
>NZ_JBNNHG010000109.1:0-13224 GCF_050268705.1 Stenotrophomonas sp. NPDC077659
GACCGTTTGAGCCTGAAGTCGTCCTTGCCTAGGCAAGGACAACACGGTATCTACACAGCAGCGTAAACACGAAGGACTTCCGCATGAAACGACTGATCCTGATCACCGCCTGCGCCCTGGCCCTGGCCGCCTGCAGCAACCCCGAGGAAGAACGCAAGGCACAGGAAGCCGCCGCTGCCGCCGTCCAGACGCAGAAGGAAGCCAAGGCCGAGGACGTCGCCAAGCAGTACGACACGGCCGTGGCCGCGCAGGATTGGGAACGCGCGCGCATCCACGGCGGTTCGCTGCTGGACCAGTACAAGGACACCGCCGCGGCCGAGCGCATCGCCGCTGGCTTCGATGAGGTGAAGGCCAAGGCCGATGCCGCGCGCGATCTGCGCCGCATGCAGGCGCTGTGGCAATACAACGAGATTGCGGTCGGCAGCAAGGGCAAGCAGGTCTCGGCCACCATTTACAGCAAGGAACGGGTGGACGTGGACGGCAGCGGTGCCAAACCGGTGCAGCTGGTGTTCCGCGACCATCCCGAGTGGAAGCGCCACGCCTACCTGGTGCTGCAGGCCGGCGATTTCCGCTGCCCGCAGTGCTCGGTGAAGGTGACCGTGGACGGTGGCAAGCCGGTTTCGATGGCCGCCTGGCGCCCGAAGACCGACGAGGCCATCGCCATGTTCATCACCGACCAGAAGGCGCTGTGGAAGCTGGCGCAGAAGGGCAAGTCGATCAGCATCGAGTTCCCGGTGAAGGCCGGTGGCACCCGCACGGCGGTGTTCGAGACCGGCGGCGTGGACACCAGCCGCATGCCGCAGTGGTGGAAGTGACGGCCAGCGCCGTGGTGGCGCCGGCGCTGTCGGCGGTGCGCCACTGGGTGTTCGACATGGATGGCACGCTGACCGTGGCCATGCATGATTTCGAGCGCATCAAGCGCGAACTGGGCATCCCGCCGGGTGAGGACATCCTGGTGCATCTGGCGGGCCTGCCGGGCGTGGAGGCGACCCAGAAGCACGCCTGGCTGCTGGAACACGAGCGTGGCCTGGCCGAAGATGCGATGCCGGCGCCCGGCGCGGTCGAGCTGCTGCGCGCGCTGGCGGCGGCGGGTTGCCGGCTGGGCATCCTGACCCGCAACGACCATGCGCTGGCGAAGCTGACGCTGGACGCGATCGGGGTAGGGGACCTGTTTGATGACGGCGACATCATCGGCCGCGACGAAGCCGTCCCCAAGCCGTCGCCTGATGGCGTGCAGCAGCACCTGCGGCGCTGGGGCATCGGTGCCGAAGCGGTGGTGATGGTGGGTGACCACGCCTACGACCTGGACTGTGGCCGCGCAGCGGGTGCGCGCACCGTGCTGGTCAACCTGCCGGAAAACCCATGGCCAGGCCGTGCCGATTGGCATTTCGCCGATTGCCGCGCGTTGTTGTCGGCCTGGCAGGCCGCATGACCGTGTAGAGCCGAGCCCACGCTCGGCTGCTCTGCGGTCAGGTCGCGCCGACGCGCGCGAAAGCCGAGCATGGGCTCGGCTCTACAGAGAGCAGGCAGCGATTCGACTGGAGGTTCCGGCCGTGTCGACCAAGGTCGACACCTACCAGAGCAGGTCCAGATAACGCGTCGGGTGGAGAGCCCCCTTGTTGTTCAAGGGGGCGCGCCGAAGGCGCGGGGATAAGGTGAAATGCGCGGGCAATTTGGTTACGCGCCGAGCGCGTAGCCAAATTGCTGCTTGAACTGGTCGTGGAACTCTTCAAAGGTGAAGCGCTGGTTCTGCGTGCCCGGGTGCTCGACCTTCAGCGCGCCCATCAGGTTGGCCATGCGGCCGATGGTCAGCCAGTCGTAGCCCTTCTCGATGCCGTAGATCAGGCCGGCGCGGAAGGCGTCGCCACAGCCGGTCGGGTCGACCACGCGGCGCTCGTGCGCCGGCGGGATGTCGTAGCTCTTTTCCGGGGTGTGGATGACCGCGCCCTTCGGACCACGGGTGGTGATGTAGGCCTTCACCCGGCTCACGATCTGCTTCTCGTCCCAGCCGGTGCGTTCCTGCAGCAGGTTCGACTCGTAGTCGTTGACCACCACGTAGTCGGCCTGCTCGATGAAATCACGCAGCTCCGGGCCGTTGAACAGCGGCAGGGCCTGGCCGGGATCGAAGATGAAGGGGATGCCGCATTCCAGGAACTCGGCCGCGTTCTGGATCATGCCGTCACGGCCATCGGGGGCGACGATGCCGAAGGTGACGCCCGGCACGTCCTTCACGTGGTTCTCGTGCGAACGCATCATCGCGCCCGGATGGAACGCGGTGATCTGGTTGTTGTCGTGGTCGGTGGTGATGAAGCACTGCGGGGTGAACATGTCTTCCAGCACGCGGACCTGGCTCAGGTCGATGTCCATGCGCTCGAAGTGCTCACGGTACGGTGCGAAATCCTGGCCGACGGTGCCCATCGGGATCGGGCTGCCGCCCAGCAGCTTCAGGTTGTAGGCGATGTTGCCGGCGCAGCCACCCAGTTCGCGGCGCATGCGTGGCACCAGGAAGGACACGTTCAGGATGTGCACCTTGTCCGGGAGGATGTGATTCTTGAACTGGTCCGGGAACACCATGATGGTGTCGAAGGCAAGAGAACCACAGATCAGAGCGGACATCGATGTAAGCCTATTCGGTGAATTTTGGGGGTGGCCCGCTGGCGGCGGCCAGCAAGCAAATGGCGCCCTTGGGCGCCCGACGGCGCAAAGGTTACCTGCTGGTGCCGCTCAGGGCCAGAACCGGGTGATGCCCGATCAGGCCGAAACGCAGCCAAGTCGCGGGTTCAGCTAGTTTTTTCCTTGCTCGCCGGGAAGCGGGTTGCTAGGCTTGTCGGCCTCGAATTCTGCCCATTTTTTCGCCATCCCGCGGCGGGCACGACACCCCTCAGGACTCCTTCCTCAGATGTTCAAGAAACTCCGTGGCATGTTCTCCAATGACCTGTCCATCGACCTGGGCACGGCCAACACCCTTATCTACGTGCGCGGGCAGGGGATCGTGCTGAACGAGCCGTCGGTCGTGGCCGTGCGCCAGGACCGTGCCATCGGTGGCACCCGCTCGGTGGCAGCCGTGGGCGCCGAGGCCAAGCAGATGCTCGGCCGTACCCCGGGCCACATCACCACCATCCGCCCGATGAAGGACGGCGTCATCGCCGATTTCACCTATACCGAGGCGATGCTCAAGCACTTCATCAAGAAGGTGCACAAGTCGCGCGTGCTGCGCCCGAGCCCGCGCGTGCTGGTCTGCGTGCCGGCCGGTTCGACCCAGGTCGAGCGCCGCGCCATCCGTGAATCGGCCGAGGAAGCCGGTGCCCGCGATGTGTTCCTGATCGAAGAGCCCATGGCCGCCGCGATCGGCGCCGGCATGCCGGTCACCGAGGCGCGCGGTTCGATGGTCATCGACATCGGCGGCGGCACCACCGAAGTGGCGGTGATCTCGCTGAACGGCATCGTCTATTCGGCCTCGGTGCGTATCGGTGGCGACCGTTTCGACGAGTCGATCACCAACTACGTGCGCCGCAACCACGGCATGCTGATCGGTGAAGCCACCGCCGAGCGCATCAAGGTCGAGCTGGGCTGCGCCTACCCGCAGGCGGAAGTGATCGAGATGGAGATCTCCGGCCGCAACCTCGCCGAGGGTGTGCCGAAGATGATCAAGATCAGCTCCAACGAAGTGCTGGAGGCCCTGCACGAGCCGCTGTCGGGCATCGTCAGCGCGGTCAAGCTGGCCCTGGAACAGACCCCGCCGGAACTGTGCGCCGACGTCGCCGAGCGCGGCATCGTGCTGACCGGTGGTGGCGCCCTGCTGCGCGACCTGGACCGCCTGATCTCCGAGGAAACCGGCCTGCACGTGCAGGTGGCCGACGACCCGCTGACCTGCGTGGCCCGCGGTGGTGGTCGTGCGCTGGAACTGGTCGACATGCACGGCAACGAGTTTTTTGCGCCGGACTGAGGCTTGCCGCCTGCCCGCGCCTGCAGCGCCCTTCCGGGGTGTGGCCCGTTGCTGCGGGCCGGCACCGGCGGGGCGCCGCCGTGTTTCCCCTTCCGCCCTCTGCTGATTGAATCGTTGCCGTGCCGCCTTACGCCGGTCCTCCCGTAGCCTCCCGATCCGGTGACGCCGCCAGTCCACTGCGACTGCTCGCCTACCTGGCCATGGCCATCACTCTGATCGTGCTGGACGACCAGGCCGGCTGGCTGGCGCGCGTGCGCGCCCAGGCCGACGCGCTGGTGCAGCCGGTGTGGGCGCTGGCCGGCCTGCCCGGCAAGCTCAGCAACCAGGTGCGCGACAATGCCGCCAGCCACGGCCAGCTGGTGGCCGAGAACCGCGAACTGCGCAACCAGCTGCTGCTGGCCAACGCGCGCCTGACCCGCCTGCAGACCGCCGCGCTGGACAACGCCCAGCTGCGCGAACTGCTGAACGTGGCCGAGCGCAGTGGCCTGGACGTGCAGCTGGCGCCGATCCTGGACATCGACCTGGACCCGGTGAAGCAGCGCCTGGTGCTGGATGCAGGCAGCCGCGATGGCGTGCACGTGGGGCAGGCGGTCATCGATGCCGGCGGCCTGATGGGGCAGGTGACCAGTACCACCGGCGGCACCTCCACCGTGCTGCTGCTGACCGATCCGGACCATGCCGTACCGGTGACCGTGGCCCGCAACGGCGTGCGCCTGATCGTCTACGGCCGTGGTGACACCCTGCAACTGCGCGACATTCCGCTGAGTGCGGGCGTGGAAGTCGGCGATGAGATCGTCACCTCGGGCCTGGGCGGTCGCTTCCCGCCGGGCTTCCCGGTCGGCACCGTCACCGCGCTGCGCCCCGATGACACCCATGCGTTCCTGGTGGGCGAAATGAAGCCGGCCGCCCAGCTGGACCGCGGCCGCGACGTACTGCTGCTGCGCCCGGGTGCGGCGGTTCGCTTGCCTGCGGCCAGCGAACCGCCACAGCCAAGTTTGCCTTCGGCAGACCAGGCTGCCGGGGGGGCATCCCACCTTAACCCCGCGCCGTCGGCGCGCCCCCCTCAACAAGAGGGGAGCTCTCCACCCGACGCTGGGTCGGCCCCGGTAGTGCCGGCCGCTGGCCGGCAACCGCAACCCACCCAACCCGCCCCGCAGGAGCCCGCACGATGAGCCGCCTGCGCGACAACCGCTGGGTGCTGCCAGCCAGCCTCGTCGTGGCTCTGCTGCTGGGCCTGCTGCCGCTGCCCGCGCTGCTGCAGCCGCTGCGCCCGTACTGGCTGGCGCTGGTGCTGGCCTACTGGGTCATCGAGGCACCGGAACGCGTGGGCCTGGGCATCGCTTTCACCAGCGGCGTCATCGCCGACCTGCTGTATGGCGGCGTACTCGGTGAGCAGGCCATGCGGTTGGTGATGCTGGCCTTCATCCTGCAGCGTTTCCGCGCCCGCATCCGTTTCTTCCCGATGTCGCAGCAGATGCTGGCCATCGGCGGCCTGCTGTTCAACGACCGCATCGTCAGTGCGCTGGTGCACATCCTGGTGGGCGAACCAACCCTGCCGTGGTCATACTGGTGGGCGCCGCTGCTGGGCATGGGCCTGTGGCCGCTGGTGTTCGTGCTGCTCGACGCCGTGCGTTTCGGCAAGCGCGGGCGCTGAACCATGATCCCGCGTCGCCAGGTCAAGAACCCGCACGCCGAGGCCGAACAGTTCCGTCGCCGCGCGGCACTGGGCTTCCTCGGCGTGCTGGTGTGCCTGCTGGGCCTGGGCGGCTGGTACTTCAAGCTGCAGGTGCTGGACCACGACATCTACGCCACGCGTTCGGAAGCCAACCGCATCAAGCCGCGGCCGGTCGTGCCGGGGCGCGGCATGATCTACGACCGCAACGGCCGCCTGCTGGCCGAGAACGTGCCTGCCTTCCGTCTGGATATCACCCCGGACAAGGTCAAGGACATGGACGCCACCCTGGAAGGGCTGGCGAAGATCATCAGCATCAGCCCCGAAGAGCTGGAAGCCTTCAACAAATCGCGCAAGGCGCGCCGCAGGTTCCTGCCGGTCACCCTCAAGCTGCGCATGACCGATGAGGAAATGGCGCGCTTCGCGGTGGACCGCTGGCGCTTCCCCGGCGTGGAGCTGGAACCCTACCTGACCCGTCGCTATCCCTATGGCGATCTGTTCGCGCACATCATCGGCTATGTCGGGCGAGTGGATGACAAGGATCTGGAGATCCTCGGCGAAGGCAACGCGGCGCTGACCCACATCGGCAAGTCGGGGCTGGAGCGCTATTACGAGCAGCAGCTGCGCGGCAAGGTCGGCTACGAACAGGTCGAGACCAACGTGCAGGGCCGCGCCATCCGCACCATCGGCCGGGTGGCGGCACAATCCGGTGCTGACCTTCGCCTGTCCATCGATGCCGACCTGCAGCGCGCCATGGTGGCCGCCTTCGGCGACCAGGAAGGCTCGGCCGTGGCGATGGACCCGCGTACCGGGGAGGTGCTGGCGATGGTCAGCCTGCCGTCGTACGACCCCAACCTGTTCGTCAACGGCATCTCGCACGCCGATTTCAAGGCGCTGAACGAGAACCCCTCGCGGCCGCAGTTCAACCGCCTGGTGCTGGGTGGCGTCGCCCCCGGTTCCACCCTGAAGCCGCTGATCGGCTTGGCCGGCCTCGATTCCGGCGTGCGCCGTCCGGAGGACAAGGTGCTGTCCACCGGCATGTTCTATCTGCCCGGCACCTCGCGCGGCTGGGGTGATGCCCACCGTGGTGGCCACGGCTGGACCGATCTGCGCAAGTCCATCGCCGAATCGGTCAACACCTACTACTACAAGCTGGCGCTGGACCTGGGCATCGAGCGCTTCGACCACTACATGGAGTACTACGGCTTCGGCCAGCCGACCGGCATCGACCTGACCGGCGAGATCGGCGGCATCCTGCCGTCGCCGGCATACAAGCGCAAAAGCCGCAAGGAAGCCTGGTACCCCGGCGACACCGTCAACATCAGCATCGGCCAGGGCGACTGGAAGGTCACCCCGCTGCAGCTGGCGCGCGGCGTCAGCGGCCTGGCCGACGGCCAGCTGCGTACCCCGCACCTGGTGATCCAGCAGCGCGAAGGTTTCGACAGCGACTGGACGCCGATGTCGCCCGGCGAGAGCAGGCCGGTCAGCCCCAACCCCAACAACGTGCAGGCCGTGCGCGAGGGCATGATGGCGACCATGCGGCCGGGTGGCAGTGGCTGGCGCGTGGCGGTGGGAGCGCCGTACGTGATGGCCGGCAAGACCGGTACCGCACAGGTCATCAGCCGCAAGGGCACCGCTGCAGTGAACCCGAAGAGCCTGCCGATGCATCTGCGCCACCGCGCGTTGTTTGTCGGCTTTGCGCCGGCAGAAAACCCGGTGATCGCGATCGCGGTGGCGGTGGAAGGTGGCGGTTACGGCGGTTCGGCCGCAGCGCCCATTGCGCGCAAGGTGTTCGATGCCTACCTGCTGGGCAAGATGCCCGAGGGCATGCAGCCGCTGGATGCCGAGCGTGGCACGACGGCCATCGGGGTGACCGCCTTCGACAACGAAGACCCCAGCGCGCGCCCGGCCGGCGACGCCGCGGCCGCCCAGCTGGGCGAGCATGCGGTGCGGGTCGGCATGCCCGCGCCGGAACCCTCGCCTGCACCTGCGCCGGGTACGCCCGCCGCACCCGCTGCCGCCTTGCCGGCCAGCCCCCGTCCCACGCCTGCGGAACCGGCACGATGAGCGATTTCCTGCGCTGGGCCGGCGACATGCTGCGCCGCTTCTTCAGCACCCTGGACTGGGTGTTGTGCCTGGCCTTGGGCGCGTTGATGGTGATCGGCCTGGCCACGCTGAAGAGCGCGGGCGGCGACAGCCTGGTGATGGCCCAGGGCGCGCGCTTCGTGGTGGGCATGGCGGCGTTGTGGGGCATTTCGCGGGTGCCGATCCTGCGCATCCGCTCGGCCACTCCGCTCATCTACGCCATCTCGATGATTCCGCTGCTGGCGGTGTTCGTGCTGGGCACCGGCAAGTACGGCCGGCAGTGGCTGGACCTGAAGTTCTTCTACCTGCAGCCGGCCGAGCTGTTGAAGGTCAGCCTGCCGATGATGGTGGCCTGGTACCTGCACCGCATGCCCCTGCCGCCGCGCTTCAATACGGTGCTGGTGGCACTGGTCATCATCGGTGTACCGACCGGCCTGGTGATGCTGCAGCCGGATTTCGGTACTGGCGTGCTGATTGCCGCCAGCGGTGTGTTCGTGCTGCTGCTGGCCGGCCTGCCGTGGTGGTGGGTGGGCCTGGGCGTGGGTGGCGTGGCCGCGGTCGCGCCGCTGGCCTGGTTCTGGCTGCTGCGGCCGTACCAGAAGGATCGCATCATGATGTTCCTCGACCCGGAGATGGATGCGCTGGGGGCGGGCTGGAACATCATCCAGTCGAAGATCGCGATCGGCTCGGGCGGCTTCGACGGCAAGGGCTGGGGCGAAGGCTCGCAGTCGCACCTGAACTTCATTCCCGAGCAGACCACCGACTTCGCCTTCTCGGTGCTGAGCGAGGAATTCGGCTGGATGGGCGTGGCCCTGGTGCTGACCCTGTACCTGGTGGTGATCGGGCGCTGCCTGTACATCGCCAGCCAGTCGCGCGATTCCTATTCACGCCTGCTGGCCGGTGCCACCGGCCTGGCGTTCTTCGTCTATGTGCTGGTGAACGGCGGCATGATTTCCGGCCTGCTGCCGGTGGTGGGCGTGCCGATGCCGCTGATCAGCTACGGCGGTACCTCGGCGGTGTCCCTGCTGGCTGGCTTTGGTCTGGTGATGGCCGTGCGCAGCCACAACCCGGTACACGGCGGCTACGGGTAGACCCGCGCTTCCGCTTTCGTAGCGTCGAGCTTGCTCGACTGCTTTTCGCTTTCTGTAGAGCCGAGCCCGCGCTCGGCTGCTTTTCGCCGGAAGCAGCCGAGCATGGGCTCGGCTCTACCTCAAGGCGAAGCAGCATCCACGCAGCGCAGTCGCGCACGCCACGCATCACCCACACCGCTTCCGCGCCGAGAAAGTTCCAAAAAAATCTGACGCAATTCACATTTTGACGCCGTGTTGATCCGGATCAATGGACTTGTCGCAAACGGCCTGCACAATGGCGGCCCGTCCGGCACGGTGTGCCGTCTGTTGATGCAGCGCAAGGGGGCGCCGGGCGGGACGCAGTACTGATCCAAGGGATACAGGGAGCGCGGAGGTACTGCCACTGGGGAGCGGCAGCCGCGCAGGTATCGACCGGATCCGGTCGCCGGTTGCGCCTGCGGGGATGGGGGCGCAACCGGCAGCCTCTGCCTGAATGGGGCAGGCTAATCACAACGTCTTCACATTTCCCTCTGAACGCGGGCAAATCGTTGTGATTCATGGTGTTAGGGGTTTTAATTCATCCATGACCTGCTAACCTGCGACGATGATTCGACGCTCCCTGGCCTGCTTGCTCACTCTTGGTCTGGTCGCCTGCGCGACCCAGCCGACGTCCCCGCCGATTTCACACCAGGCCAGCAGCACGCCGCGCCATCCGGCCGCTAAACCCCACGCGGGCCCGGCTGAAGCCGCCCCGGAAGCAACCGCCGCCAGCGCGCCGCCGGTCGACCTGACCCCGGTGCCGTTCGAGACCGCACGCGCCACCTTCATTGCCGATACGGCCAAGCGCTATGGCCTGGCCCCGGCCGAGATCGCCCGCGTGCTCGACCAAGCGCAGGTGCGCCAGCCGATCATCGCCGCCATGTCGCGGCCCGCCGAGCGGGTCAAGCCATGGAACGAGTACCGGCCGATGTTCATCAGCAAGGCACGCATCGATGGCGGCCGTGCCTTCCTGGCCGAACACCGCGCCGAACTGGACCGCGTGCAGCAGCGCACCGGCGTGCCGGCCGAAGTGATCGTGGCCATCATCGGCGTGGAAACCAGCTACGGAAAGAACGCCGGCAGCCACCGCGTGCTCGATGCGCTGTACACGCTGGCCTTCTATTACCCGCGCAGCGGCGACCCGGCCAAGCTGGAACGCGAAGTGCGCCGCGAACTGTTCTTCCGCGATGAGCTGGCCAAGCTGTTCGAGCTGGGGCGCGAGGAAAAGCTGGACATTACCACGCTCAAGGGCAGCTACGCCGGGGCGATGGGCATGGGCCAGTTCATGCCCTCCAGCTACCTGGATTACGCCGTGGACGGCAACGGCGATGGCCGCCGCGATCTGTTCACCAGCTACGACGACGTGTTCTCGTCCATCGCCAACTACTTCGTCAAGAAGGGCGGCTGGGTGCGTGGCGGCCAGGTGGCGGTGCCGGCGACGCTGGCTGCAGGCCGTGAGGAGTTCAACCCGACCGAGTGGATGCCCACCTGGTCCCTGGCCGATCTGGCCCAGCGCGGCTACCAGCCCAGCGTGCCGGTGCAGCCGGGTGCCACCGCCACCCCGGTCACGCTTGAAGGCAGCACCGGCAAGCAGTACTGGCTGGGCTTCCAGAACTACTACGCGATCACCCGCTACAACCTCTCGAAGATGTACGCGATGGCCGTGTTCCAGTTGTCGCAGGCCATTGCCGGACAGGAGCTGCCCCCGGCATGAACATCAGATGGCTGGTCCCCGGAATGGTCGTACTGGCCCTGGCGGCCTGCAGCAGCGCACCGGACAAGCCCAGTGCCGGCCATGGCGGCAAAGTGCCCAGCACCGTGGTGCAGGGCAAGGGCGGGCGTCCGGCGCACTGCCCGGACGGTTCGCCGTATGCGGCCGCCACCGAAGACCTCAGCACGCGCGGCAACTACACCGCAGGCGGGCTGTACAAGCCGGGGGTGAAGGACTCCACGCCCACCTACGTGCCCAACGTGGCCTGCATCCCCGAACCGGAAGTAACTGCCGTCGAGCGCTCGGTGATCGGCAACAAGTCGCCGTACGTGGTGCTGGGCAAGTCGTACAAGGTGCTCGACGACACCCATGACTATGTCGAGCGTGGTACCGCCTCGTATTACGGCGCCAAGTTCCATGGCCGACTGACCTCCAACCGCGAGGTCTATGACATGTACCAGTTCACCGCCGCGCACAAGACGCTGCCGCTGCCCAGCTTCGCCCGCGTCACCAACCTGGACAACGGCGAATCGGTGATCGTGCGCGTCAATGATCGTGGCCCGTTCCATGATGGCCGTGTGGTCGACCTGAGCTATGCCGCTGCCGTGCGCCTGGGCATCACCCAGCGTGGCACCGGCAACGTGGAAGTGCGCGCGCTGCAGCCGGGCGAAAGCAACCTGCTGGCGCAGAAACCGTCGCGCCGCGAGCGCCGTGCGGCCGAAGCTGCTGTTGCAACCACGACCGTCGCCGCCGCACGCCCGGCGGCAACCCCGCGTGCTGCGCCCAGCGATATCGACCGGCTGGTCCAGCGCCTGCCGGCCGACGGCGCACCTGCCCGTGGCCAGGCCGCCACCACCCAGGCCGCCAGCAGCGCGTTGCCTGAAGTGGCCGTCAGCAGCCTGCCGCCTGGCGCAGCGCCCCCGCGCAGCGTCGCCGCACCGCCGGCCGTTGCCGCCGCAATGCCGCGAGCCACCGCGGCTCCCGCTCCTCGCAGCACACCTGTTGCCGCCGCCCCTGCGCCGACGCTGTCGCAGCAGGTGGTGGGCGCGGTGATGGTGCAGGTGGCCAGCTTCTCCAGCCGTGACAACGCGACCCGCGCGATGGGCCAGCTCAACGCAGCCGGCATTGTGGGGGCCACCATCAGCGACATCGCCGCCGGTGGCCGTACCCTGTTCCGCCTGCGCGTACCGGCCAGCGACCATGCAAGCGCTGCGGAACTTGTCGGCCGCATCGCCGGTCTCGGCCTGGGTGCGCCGCAGATCGTCAAGGATTGATCCGCCCGGGCCGGTGCTGCCGGCCCTTGCCATACCGGCCTTACAATGGCCGTTCGTACCACCCTCCATTCTGGCCGTCCCCTGGAGCCTGCAGTCCAATGAATTTCCGTTCCGCCGCCACCGCCCTGGCCGCCACCCTGGTGGTCGGCCTGGCTTCCGCCCAGACGCCGCTGCCGACCCCGGCCACACCGGCGCCCGCTGCTGCAGCCGCTCCGGCGGTCGTGGCCACCCCGCCGGCCCCGGTGCCCAGCGCGTTCAAGGCTTACATCCTGATGGACTACGCCACCGGCCAGGTGCTGGCGGGTGAGAACGTCCACGAACAACTGGCCCCGGCCAGCATCACCAAGGTGATGACCTCCTATGTGCTCGCCGCCGAGGTCAAGAACGGCAAGGTCCGCGCCGACGATCAGGTGATGATGAGCGAGCGCGCCTGGCGCGAAGGCGGCGCCGGGACCGACGGCAGCTACAGCGGCTTCCCGGTCAACCAGACCGCGCGCCTGGAAGACATGGAAAAGGGCATGGCGATCCAGTCCGGCAACGACGCCGCGATCGCCCTGGCCGAGCACGTGGCCGGCAGCGAGGAAGCTTTTGCTTCGCTGATGAACAGCTACGCCGCCAAGATCGGCATGAAGGATTCGCACTTCGTCAACGCCCACGGCCTGAGCGCCGAAGGCCACCACAGCACTGCCTACGACCTGGCGCTGCTGGGTCGCGCGATGGTGCGTGACTACCCGGAAACCTACGCCTACAACAAGGTGAAGGAATTCCAGGTCGGCAATATCAAGCAGCAGAACCGCAACCTGCTGCTGTGGCGCGATGGCAGCGTGGACGGCATCAAGACCGGCCACACCTCCGAAGCTGGCTACTGCCTGATGAGCTCGGCCCAGCGTGGCGACCAGCGCCTGATCGCCGTGGTGCTGGGTGGTTCGTCGGAAAAGCAGCGTGCCGATGACAGCCTGGCCCTGCTGAACTGGGGTTTCCGCTTCTTCGAAACCCATCGCCTGTATGAGCCGGGCAAGGCCGTGGCCGAGCACAAGGTGTGGAAGGGCACCACCGACAAGGTGCAGCTGGGCGTGGCCCAGCCGATGCTGGTGAGCGTGCCGCGCGGTCGCTACAACGATCTGAAGCCGAGCATCGACGTGCCCAAGACCCTGGAAGCTCCGTTCACTGCCGGCCAGCAGATCGGTACCGTCAAGGTGACCCTGGATGGCAAGGTCGTGGCCGAAGCCCCGCTGGTGGCCGTGGCCGCCGTCGAACAGGCCGGCTTCTTCAAGCGCCTGTGGGACAGCTTCTGGATGTGGTGGGAATCGGAATGATCCACGCCCCGGCGTGGTGAATGGGAAAGGCCGGCGAAAGCCGGCCTTTTTCGTGCGAAAAAAAGGGGACGGAGGGGATTAAGTCGTTTGTGCACAAACGACTTAATCCCC
>NZ_JBNNHG010000110.1:0-13217 GCF_050268705.1 Stenotrophomonas sp. NPDC077659
CCCCCTGCCGGGTCAGGCCCTTGCCGATGACCTGCTGCTTCGCCGCGCGTTCAATCGACGCGTACGCCATCGGTCCGACGCTGTCGGCCACTCCTGTCGCTTCCTGGTGAATCCCATGAGCCGAGCCCTGTCTGCCCGCCGCCTGTCGTCCTTCCTGCCGCACCACGCGCTGCAGGCCTGGCCCACGCCGGCGCAGCTGGCGGCGCTGGGCACCGTGCTGTGCCTGTACCACGCCGACAGCAGCGAGCTGGGTGGCTGGCGCCAGGCTGTCTCGGTGCATGCCTGCCAGGGCGTGGACAGCGAGGGCCTGCGTGAAAGCCTGTGCTTCCTCGATGCCCGCGGTCGCTGCGTGTGGCGCCTGTACCTGCTGCCCGACAGCGATTTCCTCGCTTGGGACCGCCTGGTGGCGTCGCTGCCGCCCGGCCCGCAGCACGATGCCGAAGGCAGTGTCGGCGAGCGCCTGTGGCGGCGCCTGGCCGGTCACCTGGGCGGCCAGCGCTGGCGCCTGTGCGCGCTGCGCCTGCATGCCGCCGATGATGGCAGCACCCTGGCAGCCAGCCTGTCCACGCTGTCGTCGCTGGGGGCAACCACGGCCCGCCGCATCGCGCGCCTGGAAGGCGCCGATGGCGAGCTGTCCATCGACGACTGCTGCTGCGCCGATGCCGCCCGCCGGCCCGCGCCGCGCCTCCCCGGCGACCTGCCGCTGGTGCATCTCTGAACCCTGTTTGATGGACCCCTGATGGACCGATTGCGGCCACGGATGGCCACCCATCGCGCGTGATATCCCGAAGGAATTCCCGATGAAGTCGCACGCCGCCAGCGTGATGCTGCTGTTTTCCGTCGCCGGTACCGCCAGCGCCCAGCCCACCGATATCGCCCGTGACCACGCCAGCATCCTGGCCATGCAGGGCGAGTACACCGTCGATTTCGCCTTTGACGAAACCGTGCTGCTGAAGCCGGGCTACGAACGCGCGCCGGCCATGCGCAGCGCGGGCAACGAAGTGGTGATCGTGGTCGAGGACAGCCCGCAGCGCATCGTGCTGCAGCACCTGCTGGTGGATGCGAAGAGCGGCCACGTGACCAAGCACTGGCGGCAGGATTGGGTGTACCAGGCACCGAACCGCTTCGAGTTCAGCGCCGACCAGACCTGGCAGGTGCGCACGATTCCGGCATCCATCAACCAGGGCGCCTGGACCCAGTGCGTGTACGAAGTGAGCGACGCCCCGCGCTACTGTGGCACCGGTCGCTGGAGCTACGACAACAACGTCCCGACCTGGACCAGCGATATCAGCTGGCGCCCGTTGCCGCGCCGCGAGTACACCAAGCGCAGCGATTACAACGCGTTGGCCGTGGTCAACCGCCACACGCTCACCCCCAACGGCTGGACCCACGAGCAGTTCAACACCAAGGTGCAGCGCAACGCCGATGGAAGCCAGGTGGAGATCGCCCGCGAATTCGGCTTCAACGATTACATCAGGACCACGGAGGTCGACTTCAGCCCGGCGCGTGAGTACTGGAAGGCTACGGCCGGCTACTGGGCCAAAGTGCGGCAGCGCTGGGACGGCTTCCTGACCCAGGCCCCGGGCGTGCACCTGAAGACCACGCTCGATGGCATGGCGATGATCATCCCGCTGTTCACCCAGGCCGAGGAGATCCAGTCGGGCAGGAAGGTGAAGGACGCACAGATCGACGCCGTGTTCGCCGAGTTCGTGGAAAAGAGCCAGTAACGCCGGGCCCTGGTCGACGCCACAACCGCATCCACGCATGGCGTGGATCTACCGGGAATGCATCCACGCGTGGCGTGGATACCGGGCGTGGGTTGGATTGGGCCGGAAGAATCGTCAGTAGATCCACGCCATGCGTGGATGCGCTTACTCCTTGAACATCAGAAACGCCGCCAGCACGATCAATCCGAACGCCGCATAGTGGTTCCACTTCAGCGGCTGGCCCAGGTAGAACGCCGAAAACACCGCGAACACCACCAGGGTGATCACTTCCTGCATGCCCTTCAGCTGCGGCGCCGAATACACCGCGCTGCCCAGGCGGTTGCCGGGCACCTGCAGGCAGTATTCGAAGAAGGCGATGCCCCAGCTGACCAGGATGACCATCATCAGCGGCGCGCTCTTGTACTTGAGGTGGCCGTACCAGGCGAAGGTCATGAAGGTGTTGCTGCCAAGCAGCAGCAACACCGGGTACAGGTAAGCAGCGAACGACGTGCCGGGCATCCGGGCGATCTCATCGGGTGGGGCGCGCAGCATACCGCCGGCTCCACCCGCCGCGTGTCATGGCCGCGTCAGGCCTCGCGCAGGGCCAGTGCCGGCGGGGTGTGCAGAATCGCCCGCGTGCCCCACCAGCCGGCCAGCAGGCTCAGTCCGATGCCAACCACACCGCCCAGCAGCAGGCCCGGCCAAGGCGGCAGC
The DNA here is from genome assembly GCF_050268705.1 of Stenotrophomonas sp. NPDC077659. Taxonomy (NCBI): domain Bacteria; kingdom Pseudomonadati; phylum Pseudomonadota; class Gammaproteobacteria; order Lysobacterales; family Lysobacteraceae; genus Stenotrophomonas; species Stenotrophomonas sp. NPDC077659. Next base: position 2,421 of record NZ_JBNNHG010000110.1, read on the forward strand.
AGCGGCAGTTCGAACACCTTCTGCGATACCGCCACGCCGATGCCGGCCGCGGCGCCTACCGCCAGCAGCGCGGCCAATGCACCCAGCGCACCGAATTCCACCAGCACCGCACCGCGCAGCTGGCGCCGGGTCGCGCCCAGCGTACGCAGCACCGCGCTGTCGTAGCGGCGCTCGCCAGCGGTGGCCTGCAGGGCGGCCAGCAACACCAGCACACCGGCCAGCAGGCTGAACACCATCACCAGCTGCACCGCCTGCGCGACGCGGTTCATCACCTCGCGCACCTGCGAGATCACCGCGTCCACATCCAGCAGCGACAGGTTCGGTTGTTCGCGCACCAGCGCACCCAGGCCCGCCGCCTTGCCCGCGGGCAGATGGAAGGCCGACAGCAGGTTGTGCGGCGTATCGCCCACCGCGTTGGGGTTGAGCAGCACGAAGAAGTTCGGGCGGAAGGTGTTCCAGTCGGCCTTGCGCACGCTGGTCACGGTGAACTCGCGTTCCTGCTCGCCCACGGCAATGGTGATGCGGTCGCCCAGGTGCGCCCCGTAGCGCTTGGCCCAGCCGGTTTCCACCGAGGCTTCCGGCGCGGTGCTGTCAGCCTTCCAGAACGTGCCGTTGACCAGGGTGTTGGCTGGCGGGAAGGTGCTGCGCCAGCTGAAATTCAGCGGCCGGTTCTCGTCATCGTCGTCGCGCTGGCCTTCCCCCTGCGGCGACTGGCCGTTCTGCTCCGGCGTACGGTCCACGCGCAGCGGCGGCTTGCCGTTGATCGCGATCAGGCGGCCGGTGGCCATCGGTTCCACGTTGGCATCGGCCGCGCCCAGCCCCTGCAGCGCGGCCAGCACGCTGTCGCGCTGCAGGGGCTGGATGTTGATGAGGAAGTAGTTGGGCGTGTTCTCCGGCAGGCGCTCGCGCCACTGCTGCAGCAGGCCGGGGCCGGTCACTGCCAGCAGCAACAGCGCACACAGCGACAGCGACAGGCCCACCAGCTGCATCACCGCCAGCATCCGCCGCCGGGTCAGCGCCGCCAGGCCCAGCCGCCAGTTGCCATGCAGGCGGTGCTGCAGGCCGCGCAGCAGCTGCAGCAGCACGAAGCCCACCACGCCGGCGGCCACCGCCAGCGCGGCCAGGCCACCCAGCACCCACAGCGCCAGCTTCAGATCACCGGTCACCTGCACCGCCAGCAGCAGACTGGCGCCCAACGCGGCCACATAGGCCAGCAGCGAGGCCGGCGGCAGGGCAGCGAAGGAACGGTTGAGCACGCGCATCGGCGGCACCCCGCGCAGGCGCAGCAGCGGCGGCAGGCCGAAGCCGAACAGCAGCAGCAGGCCGATGCCCGCACCGGTCAGCGCCGGGGTGGCCTCGGGCAGCGGCAGGCGCTGCGGCACCAGACTGCCCAGCACCTGAACCAGACCTTCCTGTGCGGCCATGCCCAGGCCGATGCCGAGCACGCAGGCTGGCACCGCCAGCATCAGCAGCTGCAGCGCCAGCCCCGCCAGGATGTCGCGTTGGCGCGCGCCCAGGCAGCGCAGGATCGCCACCTGGTCGATGCGGCGCAGGGCAAAACGATTGGCTGCCAGTGCGGTGGCCACGCCGGCCAGCAGCACCGCCAGCAGCGCACTCAGGCCAAGGAAGCGGCCGGCCAGATCGAAGGCCTGGCGCACGCCGCGCTGGGTATCATCCACGCTCAGCACGCGCATGCCCTTTGCCTGCGGCAGCAGCCACTGCCGGTACGCCGCCACTGGGCCCGGCGCGCCGGCCACCATCAGCCGGTAGTTGATGCGGCTGCCGGGCCCCAGCAGGCCCGTGCCATCCACGTCGGCGCGGTTCACCAGCAGGGTGGGGGAGAGGGTCAGCAGGTCGCCGCCGGTATCCGGTTCGGCCTCGATGATGCCGGCCACGCGCAGCGTGCCCGCACCGAACTCCAGCGCATCGCCGACCTTCAGGCCCAGCGCCTGCAGCAGGCGCGGGTCGGCATAGGTCTGGCCCTGCGGCGGCATGCCGGCATCGGCGATCAGCGCGCCACCCGGCGTGGCCCGCACCCGCAGCGTGCCGCGCAGCGGGTAGCCGGCCTGCACCGCCTTGATGCTGGCCATCTGGCTGGCATCGCCGTTGAACAGCACGCTGCCGAAGCCGGCGATGCGCGTGTACGCCAGACCGCGCCGCTGTGCTTCCTCGGCGAAGGCCGCAGGCGGATCGCTGCGCCCGGCCACGCCGAGGTCGCCGCCCAGCATCTCGGCCGCGCTGCCGGTCAGGGCCAGGTTGACCCGGTTCACCAGCGTGCCGACGGCGGTCATCACCGCCACGCCCAGCACCAGCGCGGCGAACACGGTCAGCAGGTCACCGGCCAGGGCTTCGCGGCGCAGCGCGCGCCAGGCGTGCCGCAGCAGGTTCATGCCTGCGCCCCATGCTCGACCGCCTGCAGGCGGCCGTTGTCGATGCGGTGGATGTACTGGCAGCGCTGGGCCAGGCGCAGGTCGTGGGTCACCAGCACCAGGGTGGTGCCACTGCCGGCATTGAGTTCGAACAGCAGGTCGCTGATGTGCTGGCCGGTGGCCTGGTCCAGCGAACCGGTGGGTTCATCGGCGAACAGGATTCGCGGGCGGGTGACGAAGGCGCGGGCCAGGGCCACGCGCTGCTGCTCGCCGCCGGACAGCTGCCGCGGGTAATGGCGGGCGCGGTGGGAGAGGCCCACCTGGGCCAGTACCTCGTCGACCCGTGCGCGGTCCTCGCGGCCGGCCAGTTCCAGCGGCAGTGCGACGTTTTCAGCCGCCGTCAGTGCCGGCAGCAGATGGAAGCTCTGGAACACGAAGCCGACCTCGCGCGCACGCAGCTGCGCCCGCGCCTCCTCGTCCAGCGTGCCCAGCGACTGCCCGGCCAGGGTAATGCCGCCGCGGCTGGGCAGATCCAGCCCGGCCAGCAGCCCCAGCAAGGTGGTCTTGCCGGAACCAGAGGCCCCGACAATCGCCACGCTGGTGCCTTCATGGACGGTGAGGGTGATGTTGTCCAGTATGTGGACTTCACCCTCCGGGCCATGCACGGATTTGCCGACCTGGTCGACGGCGATGGCGACGGGCGCGCTGCGGGGGGACAGGCTGTCGATGAGGAGACTCCAATGCGCATTACAGGATGGAGCCGGCAAGCCGGCACGATGATGGTGCTGCTGCTAGGGTTGCTGCTGTGGTCCGGGCTGGCGTGTGCCAAAGGTCCGGCCGGTACGGTGCTGGTGCTCGGCGACAGCCTCAGTGCTGCCCACAATATCCCGGCCGACGCGGGCTGGGTCAGCCTGCTGGACATGCGGATCAGGCAGCAGTCGAAAACCCCGCCGCGCATCGTCAACGCCAGCATGAGCGGGGAAACCACCGCCGGCGCGCTGACCCGGCTGCCGGGCCTGCTGGCCAAAGAGAAGCCCACCGTGGTGGTGATTGCGCTGGGCGGCAACGATGCTTTGCGCGGGCTGACCCCGGCGCAGGTGCAGGGCAATCTGGAAAAGATGCTGCTGGCCAGCCGCGCTGCCGGGGCCAGGGTGCTGCTGCTGGGCATCGACGTGCCACCGAACTACGGCCCGGCCTATCGCCAGCGCCTGGCCGCCGCCTACCGTGCACTGGCTGACAGGTACAAGGTCCCGTTGCTGCCGTTCCTGCTGGAGGGCGTGGCCCTGCAGCCGGGGCTGATGCAGGCCGACGGGCTGCACCCCACCGCGCAGGCCCAGCCGAAGGTGCTGGACAACGTCTGGCCCCTGCTCAAGCCCCTGTTGTAATTTTTTTCAGCATCTTGAACGAACTTCACATCGCGTCCACCGTCGATGCGGCATGTTTCACAAAGCTGAAGAAAGAGGTACTCACATGCGTCAGACGAAGGAGACTTCCGGCTTGGTGCTGGTGGTCGAGGATAACCGCAACATCTCCGAGATGATCGGCGAATACCTGGAAGGCCGTGGCTTCGAGGTGGACTATGCGCAGGATGGCCTGGACGGCTACCGTCTGGCCGCTGAAAACAGCTACGACGTGGTCGTGCTGGACCTGATGCTGCCGCGCCTGGATGGCATCGAAGTGTGCCGCCGACTGCGCAACGATGCGCGCAAGTCAACGCCGGTGCTGATGCTGACCGCGCGCGACACGCTGGACGACAAGCTCACCGGCCTCGGGTTCGGTGCCGATGATTACCTGACCAAGCCGTTCGCCATCCAGGAACTGGAAGCCCGCCTGCGCGCGCTGATCCGCCGCGAGCGCCGCCAGGTCGGTTCGGAAGTGCTGAAGGTCGCCGACCTGGTGCTCGATCCGGTCAGCATGCGGGCGACCCGTGCCGGTACCGAGCTGCAGCTTTCGCCGATCGGTCTGCGCCTGCTGACCATCCTGATGCGGGAATCGCCGCGTGTGGTCACCCGCCAGGAAATCGAGCGCGAGATCTGGGGCAACGGGTTGCCGGATTCGGATACCCTGCGCAGCCATCTGTACAACCTGCGCAAGATCATCGACAAGCCGTTCGACCGTCCTCTGCTGCATACCGTGCAGAGCGCCGGTTACCGCATCGCCGACATCGCCCAGCCGATGGCCTGAGCCGTGCTGGTGCAGGAACGCACCCGCCCCGGCTTCGGCCGGGTCGCGGGGCAGGGAACGGGCCATGCATCGCGCCGGCGGTCACCGTCCGTGCACGATGGCGGCACGGCGCGCTGCCTATAATCGCAGCGCTTCGACCGGGACCCCGCAATGCCGCACGGCCTGCCGCGCAAGATCCGTATCGTTTTCATCCTGCAGGCAGTGCTGGCCAGCCTGGGCGTCCTGCTGGGTGCGTGGCTGGTCTCGCTGGTGATCAAGCACAGCCTGGTGGGGGCTGCCCTGCGCGAAGAGGCGGCCTACTACTGGACGCTGCACGAGGCGTCGCCCATGCAGCCGCCCCCCAATACCCAGAACATCCGTGGTTACCTGCTCGAGCGCGGGCGCTCGAGCCTGTCGCTTCCGGCCAATCTGCGCAGCCTGGAACCCGGCTTCCACGAACTGCCCGGCGATGACCAGCTGGTGCTGGTCGATGCCCGGCCGCAGGGCCGGCTGTATCTGGTGTTCCTGCGTTCGCGCGCGGAAATGCTGGCGTTCTGGTTCGGCATCGTGCCGGTGCTGCTGACCCTGCTGGCCGTCTACGGCGCCAGCTGGGTGACCTATCGCGCGTCCAAGCGCCTGGTGTCGCCGGTGAACTGGCTGGCGCGGCGGGTGTCGCGCTGGGATCCGGGCCACCCCGAGGCGGCCGATCTGGAGCCGGACAAGCTGCCAGCCGACATGCAGGGCGAGACCCGCCAGCTGGCCGCGGCGCTGCATTCACTGGCCAACCGGGTCGCCGACCATGTGGCCCGCGAGCGCAACTTCACCCGCGATGCCAGCCATGAACTGCGCACGCCGCTCACGGTCATCCGCGTGGCCAGCGACATGGCACTGGGCGACGACCGCCTGGAGCCGCGCCTGCGCCGCAGCCTGCAGCGCATCCAGCGCGCTGGCCGGGACATGGAGGCGGTGATCGACGCGTTCCTGATCCTGGCCCGCGAGGCCGACATCGAACCGCAGATCGAGCTGTTCGATGTCAACGATATCGTCCGCTACGAGGTGGACAACGCCAACGAACTTCTGACCAACCGGCCGGTGGCGGTGCACCTGCACAGTGCTGGCCCGGTGCAGCTGCATGCGCCACCGCGGGTGCTGCAGGTGGTGGTCAGCAACCTGGTGCGCAACGCCTGCAACTATACCGATGAAGGCCGCATCGACGTGCAGGTGACGTCTGATCGGGTGGTGGTGCGTGATACCGGCATCGGCATGTCGGCCGAGGCGCTGGCCCGTGCGTTCGAGCCGTTCTACCGCGCCGAGCCGGACCGCCCCCAGGGCACCGGCCTGGGCCTGTCGATCGTGCGCCGGCTGTGCGACCGTTTCGGCTGGAAGGTCAGGCTGGCCAGCGAGCCCGGCAAGGGTACCGAGGCCACGGTCATCTTCCGCTGACCCGGTCGGGGTCGGATCCCGTTGCTGAGCAACGGGCTCTGACCCCACGCCGGATTGCCACGGAAAGCCTGCGCCGCCGGGCATGGCCCGGCGCACGCCTTCCTCAATCGCACTTCACCTTCGGCGCCACGGCCTGGGTCCAGATTGCATACCCGGCCGGGGTCATGTGCAGCATGTCCTCGCGGAACAGCTTGGCATCCGGCTGGCCATCGGCGCCCAGCATCGGCGTGTAGATGTCGGTGTAGCCGGTGTTGGGAAGCTTGGCCAGCGCAGCCTTGATCAGCGCATTGGCCTGGGTGATCGCCGGAAGCAGGTGCGCGCGCGACGGGCTGGGCTTGATCGACAGGTACTCCACCCTGGTCCTGGGAAGATCGCGGTGCACGCGCTGCACGAAGGCCACCACGTCATCTCGCACCTGGGTTGCGCTGCGGCCGCTGTTGAGGTCGTTGTCGCCAGCGTAGAAGAACACCTTGCAGGGCGCGTACGGCACGACGATCCGGTCGGCATACCAGGTGCTGTCGCGCACCTCCGAACCGCCGAAGCCACGGTTGAACACCGGCTGGCCCGGGAAGTCCTGGGCCAGGCTCTCCCAGAAACGGATCGAGGAACTGCCGATGAACTCGATGCCACCGCGCGGCGGCGGATCGCTCTGGTCGGCCTTGAGGAAGCTGGCCATGTCGCCTTCCCAGGCCACGTTGGACACCTGGTCGGGCACGCGCGGCGGGGCCGGCGGGCTCAATGCCTGGGCCAGCGGGGCCAGGGCCAGCAATCCAAGCGACAGCAGGCAGTTACGGGCAACGGACATCAGGGGCTCCAGCGAGGGCAGGGGATACCCATCATAGGAGTTCGCCACGGTGCTGCGCTTGCCGCAGGCGGGCCGTTGGCCGGACGCGGCGGGGTGCTGCCACCGCCCTTGTGGCAAAATGGAGCCATCTGCCCATTCACGTGTCCCCATGATTGCCTGCCATGCGTCTGAGCGGTTGCTGTGCCGCGCCCCTGTTGCTGGATGTCTGCTCCGTGGCTGATCAGTTCGGCCATATGCCCCGCGGTCCGCGTCGCATCTTCCAGGCCGCCCGCTGGTCCTGGCAGGGCCTGCGGGCCGCCTGGCTGCACGAGTCCTCGTTCCGGCTGGAGGTCTGCCTGCTGATCGTGCTGACCCCGCCAGCGCTGTGGCTGGGCCAGACGCCGGTCGAGCGCGCGCTGATGATCGGCTCGATGCTGCTGGTGCTGGCGATGGAACTGGCCAACTCGGCCATCGAGGCGGTGATCGAGCGCTACGGCGCCGAGATCCACGAGCTGGCCGGCCGCGCCAAGGACATGGGCTCGGCGGCGGTGTTCGTGCTGATGATGAATGTGCTGCTGTGCTGGGCGCTGGTCGTGGTGCCCCACCTGCTGGCCGGCGCCTACGCCTGAACCCCCATTCCCCCACTGTCCTGAAGAGTTTCCATGTCCCTTGAGTTCCTCGCCGACCCCAATGCCTGGGTGACCCTGTTCACCCTCAGTGCCCTGGAAATCGTGCTCGGCATCGACAACCTGGTGTTCATTTCCATCGCGGTCAGCAAGCTGCCGGAAGAGCGTCGCCCGTTCGCGCGCAAGCTCGGCATCGCCGTGGCCTGCATCACCCGCATCGCGTTGCTGGTATCGCTGGCCTACCTGGCGCACATGGCGGCCAACCTGTTCACCGTGGCCGGCATGGGCATCTCCATCCGCGATCTGGTGCTGATCGTCGGTGGTCTGTTCCTCATCATCAAGGGCTACATGGAGATCAAGGAACTGATCACCGGGGGCGAGGATGAAGACCCCAGCACGACCAAGGCTTCGGCCGTGTTCGGCTATGTCATCGCGCAGATCGCGGTCATCGACATCGTGTTCTCGCTGGATTCGGTCATCACCGCCGTCGGTATCGCCGACCATATCCCGGTGATGGTGGCGGCCATCCTGCTGTCGGTGATGGTGATGCTGCTGGCCGCCAACCCGCTGGGCCGCTTCATCGATGCCAACCCGACGGTGAAGATGCTGGCGCTGGCTTTCATCCTGCTGATCGGTGCGGTGCTGATCCTCGATGGCCTGGACGTGCACGTACCCAAGCCCTACATCTACGCCGCGATGGGGTTCTCGGTGCTGGTGGAGTGGCTGAACCTGCTGATGCGCCGCCGCGCGCGGGACCACAACGTGCCGGGCGCCGGCAACTGGTAATAGTCCCCCAGGACCCCCGGCACTGCCGGGGGTTCTGCGTTGTGGGGGATCGATCACCGGCGCCGGGCCCGGGTTCGGCCCCGGCCACTGTCCCGTCGCCCGCGCGGTTGGCCGGTGAGAATCAGCGATTGCTGGAAGCGCGCCGCAACGTTCCGGGACATCCTTGGGCTGTTCTGTTGCGGAGTTCACCATGGGCGTCCAAGTTTCCCCTACCACCCCTACCATCCCTGCATTCCAGGCGAATGCCAGTCCGCCGCGTGTAGTGCCTGCGACGCCGGTGGGCGGAATGCTCGTCGGACTCAACAACAGCCCAGTGGCGAATGCCGCCCTCCAGCGATTGAGGGAGCCGGTCGACTATCGCGCTCCGTCGTGCCTGGATGGCCTGACGCCGAACCCCGGCAACAACGAGACCCCGTTGACGGATGCGCAGATCCGCGCGCTTCTCGACCACCCCGGCACCCGCGACGGCGGCCAGTTCCGGCTGAAAGCCGGCAGGGTGACGTCGTATGCTTCGAGGAGCTGCGTCAAGAACTTCATCTTCTGGGGCTGGGCCATCCGGGAAGGGGAGCGCAGCGCCTACCGCTCGACCATGCAACACGTGCGCAACCTCGTGACGGCCGCCGGCGGCCTGGACAACGCGAAGTCACTGCTGGATCAGTACCCCGCGCGGATGTGACCCGAGCGACGCCTCCCGGCACGGTCGGGGGGCGTCTCCACCGCTGTTGACGCCAATCGTGGCATGCTCAGGGCCCTGTCCACCCGGAACTCCCGCCATGCGCCTGTTCACCCGCGTCCTGCCCCTGATGCTGCTGGCCTCCCTACTCTCCGGCTGTGGCTACAACGCCATCCAGCAGAAGGATGAGGCGGTCAAGGCCAGCTGGTCCGAAGTCCTCAACCAGTACAAGCGCCGCGCCGATCTGGTGCCCAACCTGGTTCAGACTGTCAAAGGCTTCGCCAGCCAGGAAGAGCGCGTATTGACCGAAGTCACCAACGCGCGCTCACGGGTCGGCCAGATCAACGTCAATGCCGATGACGAAGCCTCGCTCAAGCAGTTCCAGCAGGCCCAGGGCGAACTGGGCAGTGCGTTGTCTCGCTTGCTGGTAGTTACCGAGAACTATCCGGTGCTGAAGTCCGACGCCAACTTCCGCGATCTGCAGGCGCAGCTGGAAGGCACCGAGAACCGCATCACCGTGGCCCGCGGCCGCTACATCCAGCAGGTGCAGGACTACAACACCTACATCCGCTCGTTCCCGCAGCTGGTCACCGCCAAGATCTTCGGCTACCAGCCCAAGCCCAACTTCAGCGTGGAAAACGAAGCGCAGATTTCCAACGCGCCTGCGGTCGATTTCGGCAACCCGCCGCAGCAGCCGGCACCGCAGCCGGCGCACTGACCGATGCGCCTGGCCATCACGCTGCTGCTGGCGTTCCTGCTGTGGCTGCCACTGGCCGCGCAGGCGCAGCAGCTGGCGCCGATCCCGGCACTGGATTCGCCGGTGGTCGACACCACCGGCACCCTGGATGCCACGCAGAAGCAGGCGCTGGTACAGCAGGCACTGGACCTGCAGCAGCGCAAGGGCAGCCAGCTGCAGGTGCTGGTGGTGCCCAGCACGCAGCCGGAGGACATCGCCCAGTACACCACCCGCGTCTTCGACCAGTGGCAGATCGGCCGCAAGGGCGTGGATGACGGTGTGCTGCTGGTGGTAGCCAAGGACGACCGGCGCGTGCGCATCGAGCCGGGCTATGGCCTGGAAGGCGCCATTCCCGATGCCATTGCCAACCGCGTCATCCAGGAATACCTGGTACCGCGCTTCCGCAGCGGCGATTACGCCGGGGGCATCACCGATGCCACTGGCGTGCTGGTCAAGCTGATCGACGGTGAATCGTTGCCGGCACCGGTCAGCGACCAGCGTGGCCGCGAACCCGAGGGGGGGGGCGATACCTGGGTGCTCGCGCTGTTCATCGGCGTGTTCGCCGGCAGCCTCCTGCGCGGGGTGTTCTCGCGGGTGCCGCGGCCGCTGCGTGGCCTGCTGGGTGGTGCCGGTGCAGCGGTGGCGGCGTTCCTGTTCACCTCAACCGTGCTGGCCAGTGGCCTGGCCGGCATTGTGGGCCTGATCGTGGCCATGCTCTCCGGCCACCCGGGCCGCTTTGCCGGTGGCGGCGGCTGGGGCGGTGGCAGCTGGGGCGGCGGAGGCGGCTTCGGTGGAGGTGGTGGATTCGGCGGTGGCGGCGGTTGGGGCGGCGGCGGTGGCCGCTCCGGCGGTGGCGGTGCTTCGGGGGGCTGGTGATGATCCAACGACTGTGTCGCCACGTATTTTCCCCGTCGGTACGGCGCGCGTTCCCGCCGGCTACGCTGCAGGCGATCACCGAGGCCATCGCAGCCGGTGAGCAGCGCCACGGCGGGCAGGTGATGTTCGCGGTGGAAGCGGACCTGCCACTGGCCGCGCTGTGGCACAAGGTCACCCCGCGCCAGGCGGCCGAACACGCCTTCGCGCGCCTGCGTACCTGGGATACCACCCATAACAACGGCGTACTGATCTATCTGCTGCTGGCCGACCACGCCATCGAGATCGTGGCCGACCGGGGCCTGCATGGCCGGGTCAGCCCGGCGCAGTGGCAGCGGGTCTGC
>NZ_JBNNHG010000111.1:0-13206 GCF_050268705.1 Stenotrophomonas sp. NPDC077659
CCAGCCGCTGCACCACCTCGGCATTGCTGTAGGAGGTGGTTGGCCAGAACAGCAGCGCCCACCACGGCTGTGGTGGCAGAAAGAAAACGCCGACGTCCGGTGTTGACTGGATCGTGTACCCCATCGTTGGCCATCCGGCACTCCGATATTGATTAGGTAGCTTTAAGGCTGCCAGCGGATCCGGTGGGGGCCAGAGCCGCATTGAATCATGGGCGAGTGTAGCGGAACCGTCGCGCGCCACACAACGCATTGCAACAACATTGAATTGCGGGGTCGCCGGCCAGCGGCCGGCACTACCTTTTCCAAGGTGTGCCGACCAACGGTCGGCACCTACTGGTGACTCAGGGCGGTGCGGTAGCGGTCGGCCAGCTGGCCGACGCGGCGCACGTAGTACTGGGTTTCACTGTACGGCGGCACGCCACCATGGCGGTCGACCGCGCCTTCGCCGGCGTTGTAGCCCGCCGCGGCCAGGGTCAGGTCGCCATTGAAGCGCTTCAGCAGCCACGCCAGATACTGCACACCGCCGCGGATGTTCTGGCCGGCATCGTAGGAATCGCTGACGCCGAAGCGTGCGGCGGTCGGTGGCATCAGCTGCATCAGGCCCTGCGCGCCGGCGCGGCTGAGCGCGGTCGGGTTGTAGGCCGACTCGGCATGGATGATCGCGCGCACGATGGCCTCGTCCACCCCGAACTCGCGCGCGGCCGAGGCGATCTCGGACTGGAACGAGGTGGTGTTGAGCCGCACCGTGCCGAAATCGACGCGCGGGTTGACCCCGCACGCAAAGCAGCGCTCCATGAAGCTGTAGCGGATGGTGCGCACGGGGCCCAGATTGGCCACCTGGGTCGGGCGTGCACTGGTGTAGTGGCGCACCCCGTCCTGCATGTAGGAATAGACCTGGCCACTGACCATACGGCCACCACGCGAGGCAGTGGATGCCTTCGCCACAGCGAGGGCCGGGCTGGCGGCACTGGCGGCCACGGCCACCGGATTGCGCTCGGCACTGGCTGTTTGGGTGGGGGCCGGGGTGGCGCTGGCGCTCTGCACCGGCGCGGCGGCCGGTACCGCACGCGGCGTGGCCGGGCGGCGGGTATCGCGGCTGTAGCTGATGGCGCTGCAGCGCGCGCCGGACACACGCTTGCTGACGTAGCTGGTGACGCCGTCCGCACCCAGGCACTTGAACAGGGTGCCGGCGCTGGCCGGCGCAGCGGTCAGCGCAGCGATGATGATCGCCGTGGTCCCCAGTATCCCCTTCATGGCGGCGAGTGTCCCAGCTTCGCTCCGGCTTGCCAAGCCGCGGGGCTCAGTCTGTGACCGGCGGCACGGCCAGCCCCTGGGCCAGCCCTGCCAAGTGCTGGGCCAGTTCATCGCGCAGTTCCGCCGGCGTGGTCCATAACGCGACCGGCAGCCGGTCCAGGCTGAGGATCCGGGCCAGCATCATGCCGCGGCTATCTGCGTCCTTTCGCAGGATGCAGTGATCGGCAGCGTCAGGCTCCAGCGCCCCGCACCAGGGCGGAATGCGCCCTTCCAGTTCGGCCTGGCTGGCGGCCTAGCCAGGCATGGCCTGGCTCTACTGGGCCGGCGGAGAGCCCGGAATTCCAGTAGATCCACGCCATGGGTGGATGACGCGCCCGCCGCGCCTGCGGGAGGGAACGCAGCCAGGCATGGCCTGGCTCTACTGGGCCGGCGCACGCTCGAGGATGCGGGTAGAATTGCCCGCTTTCCCGCCACCCGAATGGATTAAGCGCCATGACCGGGACGCCAGACGTCTTTCCGCCCGCCCCGGGCGGCACCCCGCTCGTTGCCCTGCCCACTGGTCCGCGCAAGCCCGACCAGGTCAAAGGCAAGCTCTACATCAAGACCCACGGTTGCCAGATGAACGAGTACGACTCGGCCAAGATGGCCGACGTGCTTGCCGCCAGCGATGGCCTGGAACTGACCGATACCCCGGACGACGCCGATGTCATCCTGGTCAACACCTGCTCCATCCGCGAAAAGGCGCAGGAAAAGGTGTTCAGCCAGTTGGGCGTGTGGAAGAGCCTGAAGAACAAGGGCCGCGAAGTCATCATCGGTGTGGGCGGCTGCGTGGCCTCGCAGGAAGGCGAAGCCATCATCAAGCGCGCGCCGTTCGTGGACCTGGTGTTCGGCCCGCAGACCCTGCACCGGTTGCCGGAACTGATCCGCGCCCGCCGCGAGCAGAAGCGCCCGCAGGTGGACATCAGCTTCCCCGAGATCGAGAAGTTCGACCGCCTGCCGGAACCGCGCGCAGAGGGTGCCTCGGCCTTCGTCTCGATCATGGAAGGCTGTTCCAAGTACTGCTCGTTCTGCGTGGTGCCCTACACCCGCGGCACCGAAGTCAGCCGCCCGTTCGAGGACGTGGTGGTGGAAGTGGCGCAGCTGGCTGCCCAGGGCGTGCGCGAGATCAACCTGCTCGGGCAGAACGTGAACGCCTATCGAGGCCCCTACGGTGACGGCGAATTCGCCGACCTGGGCCTGCTGATCCGCACCATCGCCGAGATCGACGGCGTCGGCCGCATCCGCTTCACCACCTCGCATCCGCTGGAGTTCAGCGACTCACTCATCGACGCGTTCCGCGACGTGCCTCAGCTGGCCAATTTCCTGCATCTGCCGGTGCAGGCTGGCAGCGACCGCGTGCTGTCGGCAATGAAGCGCGGCTACACCGCACTGGAATTCAAATCGAAGATCCGCAAGCTGCGCGCGGTGCGCCCGGACATCTCGATCAGTTCGGATTTCATCGTCGGCTTCCCCGGCGAGACCGATGCGGATTTCGAGAAGACCATGAAGCTGATCGAGGACATCGGCTTCGACCACAGCTTCTCCTTCATCTACTCGCGTCGCCCGGGCACCCCGGCGGCCGATCTGGAGGACACGATCAGCGATGCGGAAAAGCATGCGCGCCTGTCGCGTCTGCAGGAACGCATCAATGCACACGCCGCCGGCATTTCTGAAAAGATGGTCGGCACCGTGCAGACCGTGCTGGTGGAAGGCCCATCGCGCAAAAACCCGAACGAGCTGACCGGAAAGACCGAGAACATGCGTTCGGTGAACTTCCCGGCGCCGGCGCGACTGATCGGCCAGTTCGTGGACGTGGTGATCACCGAGGCACTGACCAACTCGCTGCGGGCGCGGGTGGTGGCGGAGTAAGGGCAAGGTGTGCCGACCAACGGTCGGCACCCACCGGGGATCCGACCCCGCTGGCCCCTTTGGCACATTTTTCACCAGCGCTTCACAACCCTTGCCGCGCAGGCACCGCGAGCACTTGTCCACAGGTTTCTTCGGCGCCGATCCACATCCGGTGTGGAGAACTGTCGCCCCGCCCGTCCGCGCGCTACCCTTGTCGTCCCTGGGTCCATCGCGGTGGACGGCGAACCCGCCCCACCCCATGCAATGAAAAGCATCGAGCATCGAGATTTCACCCTGTCGCCGGAAGACAACGAGCGGCTGGCCAACCTGTGCGGTCCCTTCGACGGCCACCTGCGCCAGATCGAGCTGAAGCTCGGCGTGGAGATCGCCAACCGTGGCTTCGTGTTCCGCATCAGCGGGCCTGACGAAGCCATTGTCGAGGCGCAGAAGCTGATCGAAGCGCTGTACGTCGAAGCGGCCGAGACCACCTTCGACAGCCACGCCATCCACCTGCGCCTGGCGCAGGCCAACGTCGAGCAGATCGCCGAGCGCTCCTACGAAGCGCAGGACGTGGCGATCAAGGTCAAGCGCGGCACGGTGCGCGGCCGCGGCGCCAACCAGGGCCGCTACCTGCACCAGATCGCCACACATGACATCAACTTCGGCATCGGCCCGGCCGGTACCGGCAAGACCTTCCTGGCGGTGGCCAGCGCGGTGGAGGCCCTGAACGAATCGCGCGTGCAGCGGCTGATCCTGGTACGCCCAGCGGTGGAAGCCGGCGAGAAGCTGGGCTTCCTGCCCGGCGACCTGAGCCAGAAGGTCGACCCCTACCTGCGCCCGCTGTATGACGCCCTGTACGAAATGATGGGCGTGGAGAAAGTGGTCAAGCTGCTGGAAAAGAACGTCATCGAGATCGCGCCGCTGGCGTACATGCGTGGGCGCACGCTCAACGATGCGTTCGTGATCCTGGACGAGGCGCAGAACACCACCATCGAGCAGATGAAGATGTTCCTGACCCGCCTGGGCTACGGCTCCACCGCGGTGGTCACCGGCGATCTGACCCAGACCGACCTACCCAAGCACGTGAAGTCGGGCCTGCGCGATGCGATCGACGTGCTGCGCGATGTGGAAGGGGTCAGTTTTACCTTCTTCGAATCGCGCGATGTGGTCCGCCACCCGCTGGTCGCGCGCATCGTCAGCGCCTACGACCGCCGCGACCTGCATCAGCTCAAGCCGGGCGCCGAATAACCGTACGCTGCCGTCGCTATCCCGCACAGGGGGTGCCATGTTTCGTTGCTCCCTGATCCTCGCGGCAGCGCTGGCGGCAGTGCCGACGGCCGCCCCCGGCAGCCGGACCTGTCCCTGCACCGGCTGCACCGCGCCGCGCCAGGTCGGGCCGTGGCGGGTGGTCAACCATCGACTACGACGCGGGCGACTGGACGTCGCAGCAGGACGCCACACGCGCGATACTGTCGCCTCTCAGATCTGAATGCCGGAATTGTCATGACCAAGGGCCCCGTCCGCCTCGATGTCGCCATCAGCTACGCCCTGCCCCGCACCGGCCTGCCGGCGGCAGTGAGCTTCCGCAAATGGGTGGCCGCGGCCCTGAAGGGCCGTATCCGCGAAGCCGACCTTGCCATCCGCGTGGTCGATGCAAAGGAAGGCCAGTCGCTGAACCGGCACTACCGCGGCAAGGACTACGCCACCAACGTGCTCAGCTTTCCGGCCGAGGTGCCCGAAGGCCTGCCCAAGGGGGTGAAGTTCCCCCTGCTGGGTGACCTGGTGATCTGCGCGCCGGTGGTGGCCCGCGAGGCCGACGAGCAGGGCAAGGCCTTGAACGCTCATTACGCGCACCTGACCGTGCACGGCGTGCTGCACCTGCTGGGCTGGGACCACGAGGACGACAAGGAAGCCGAGGCGATGGAACAGCTGGAGCGCGAGATCCTGGCCGAGCTTGGCATCGACGACCCGTACGCGGGCGAGCGCTGAACGCGATCCCGCGGTGGCCTGCGCCCCATACCCTGGACCGGACCGTGCTGCCGGCCAGCGGCCGGCACTACCCTCGCGCGATCATGTTGCGCAGATCCGCCTGACATTCCGCCGAGCATGGGCTCGGCACTACAACGGAGCCCCCTTCGTGCTGCTGCGTTCTGCCCTGCCCCTGCTGCTTGCTTCCCTTGCCACCACGGCAATGGCCGCCCCACTGGACCTGCCTGCGCTGATCGAATGCCGCCAGGGCGTGGCCGACCATGCCGCGCTCGCCCCTTTGCTGGCCGACCCGCTGAAGGCGGTGGCCCAGGGCCTGCAGCCGTTGCCGCAGGGCAACCAGTTCATGACCGAGTTCCGCCTGGCCAACCCCGTCACCGTATTCGGCCAGCAGACCGAACGGGTGGCCCTGGCCGGTGCCAGCATCATGGCCATACTGGACCAGGCCGATCCGCACCCGCTGGCCAAACGCCTGCAGCTGGAAACCGGCTATGACCAGGACGGCAAGTTCATGGCCGGCCGCGAGGTAGTCAGCCGCGACGTGACCGATCCCGTGACCGGCGAGGCCCAGATCGAGTCGATCATCCTCAGCGTGTCCACGGTGACCAGCCACCCCGGCAAGACCCTGGCCGGCTGCACCTACAGCCTGGACCTGCCGGCCGAGGACGAGGTTCCGGGCGGCACCGACGGCGGTCACTGAAAGCCGCCAACATCCTGCTAGACTGGGGACAACGCCCGGCTTGCCGGGTGCCCTTTTTCCAGAGATGTCTGAAGACGACAGTAGCAGCTCCTCCCAGGAGCCCCATGAAAAGAAGCGCGGCTGGCTGGAACGCCTGACCTCCGCCTTCTCCGGCGAACCCCATACCCGCGACGAGCTGGTCGCTGTCCTGCACACCGCGCAGGACGAGGGTCTTATCGCCGCCGATACCCTGAAGATGATGGAAGGCGCCATTTCGGTGGCCGAGCTGACCGTGGGCGACGTGATGATTTCGCGCTCGCAGATGGTCTCGCTGCCGGTCGAGGCGCCCTTCCTGGACCTGATGAAACAGGTCGTCGAATCGGGCCACTCACGCTTCCCGGTGCACGGCGAAAACAAGGACGACATCCTTGGCATCCTGCTGGCCAAGGACCTGCTGCGCGGTGTGGTGGCCGACAACGGTCCAGCCAACGTGCGCGAGCTGCTGCGCCCGGCGGTGCTGATCCCCGAGGCAAAGAAGCTCAACGTGCTGTTGAAGGAATTCCGCCTGTCGCGCAACCACATGGCGATGGTGGTGGACGAGTACGGCGGTGTCGCCGGCCTGGTCACCATCGAGGACGTGCTGGAGCAGATCGTCGGCGAGATCGACGACGAGCATGACGAGGCAGAAGATCAGTCGGCGCAGATCGCCATCCAGGCCGACGGCCGCTACGTGGTGGATGCGCTGACCGCGATCGGCGATTTCAACGAGCGTTTCGGTGCCACGTTCTCCGACGAGGACTACGACACCATCGGCGGCCTGGTGACCGAGGCCATCGGCCATCTGCCGGAGGTGGGCGACGAGCTGGCACTGGACCGCTTCATGTTCCGCGTGGCGCGCGCCGATGCGCGCCGGGTGCAGGCCTTCCATGTGACGGTGCTGCCACCGGACGAGCAGGACAACGCTTGACGCGCCCGGGCCTGATCCTGAGCGTATGGCTGGCACTGTGCGTGCTGGTCACGGCGCTGCCGCAGGCGGCCTTCGCGCAGGCGATGCCCGTCGCGCCGGCCGCCTCCGCCGCCATGGCGCCGGAGGCTCCGGCACCACGCATCGGCGTGGTGACCATGCAGCCGGGCACGGTGTTCTTCGAACGTTTCGGCCACGATGCCATCGTGGTGCTCGACCCGGTCAGCGGTGAGGCGATCTCGTACAACTTCGGGTACTTCGATCCGTCCGAGGACGATTTCATCAGCCGCTTCGCGCGCGGCGACATGATGTACTACCTGGTGGCACTGCCGCTGCAGCAGGACCTGTCGTACTACGACCAGACCGGCCGCGGCGCCAGCGTGCAGTGGCTGGACCTGCGCCCTGACCAGGCCCGTACCCTGGCCAACGGCCTGGCCGAGCGGGCCAAGCCGGAGAACGCGCGCTACCACTACGACTACTACACCGCCAACTGCGCCACGATGGTGCGCGACACCCTCGACAAGGCACTGGGCGGCGGGCTGCACGCGCAGCTGTCCGGGCGCTCGCGTGGCAATACCTACCGCAGTGAATCGGTGCGCCTGGCCTCGCCGGCACCGTGGATGTGGCTGGGCTTCGACCTCGGTCTCGGACCGTTTGCCGACCAGCCGCTGTCGCGCTGGCAGGAAGCCTTCGTGCCGATGCGCCTGGCTGATGCGTTGCGCCAGGTGCACAACAGCGAGGGGCGCCCACTGGTGCAGAGCGAGCAGGAACTGCTGCCACACCGCATCGCCGCCGAACCCAAGGAGTTCGCCCGCCGCTGGTGGCCGTGGCTGCTGTGCGGCCTGGTGATCGCCGCGGGCGTGCTGGCACTGCGCAACCGCCCGCGCCTGCTGGCCGGCATTGCCCTGCCGTTCTGGCTGCTGTGCGCGCTGCTGGGTGGCGTACTGGTGTTCCTGTGGGGTTTCAGCATCCACTACGCCGCCTGGGCCAACCGCAACCTGCTGCTGCTCTCGCCGCTGGCAGTGCTGCTGGTACCGGGCGCCATCGCCCTGCTGCGCCGGCGCGTGCCCGGGCGCATGTTCAGCATCGTGCTGTGGCTGTTGGCCGCACAGTCGGTGGCAGCGCTGGTGCTGCATTGGCTGAGCCTGCAGGCGCAGTACAACGTGCAGTGGATCGTGCTGCTGCTGCCGCTGCATGTGGCGCTGGCCTGGGTGCTGGCGCGCCGTCCTCACTTGTCCGAAACACCCCGCTGACGCACGATGGCGGGCATGTCATTGCCCGCCTCCGCTTCCGCACCCGCTTCGAACAATCCCGCCTGCGTCATCAACTGTGTCCACTATGATGACCAAGGCAAGCGCCACGACATCAGCCTGGATGCCATCAGCGATGTGATCGCCAGTGGCAATGGTTTTGTCTGGGTTGGCCTCTTCGACCCCAACGACGATGTACTGCTGAAACTGCAGGAAGAATTCTGCCTGCACGACCTGGCCATCGAGGATGCGCGCAACGCGCACCAGCGGCCGAAGGCCGAGGCCTACGGCAATTCACTGTTCGTGGTGATGACCACCGCGCAGATGGTCGACGAACGCATCCAGTACGGCGAAACCCACGCCTTCCTCGGCCCACGCTATCTGGTGACCGTGCGCCACGGTGCATCGCTGTCGTACGCCCCGGTGCGCGCGCGGGTGGAACGCGAACCGCAGCTGCTGACGATGGGGGCTTCGTACTGCCTGTATGCCGTGGCCGATTTCGTGGTGGACAACTACCTGCCGATCACCATCCGCTTCCGCGACACACTGGAAATGCTGGAGAAGGATATCTTCGCCGAGACCTACAAGCGCAGCACGGTGACGCGCCTGTACGAGCTCAAGCGCGAACTGAACAAGATGCGCATGGCGGTGGCACCGCTGCAGGACGTGCTGGCGCAGTTGCGCCGCTACCAGGGCGACTTGATTCCCGACGAAGTGAAGCTGTACGTGCGTGATGTGCACGACCATGCCGCGCGCATCAGCGACGTGATCGATACCCTGCGCGAGATGCTGGGCACCGCGCTGAGCGTGAACCTGTCGCTGGTGACGCTGGCGCAGGGCGAGACGGTGAAGCGGCTGGGTGCGTGGGCGGCCCTGCTGGCAGCACCGACCCTGATCACCAGCTGGTATGGCATGAACTTCAGCCACATGCCGGAGCTGAACCAACCCTGGGCCTACCCGGCCATGATCGTCGGCGTGGGCTGTGTGTGCGTGGGGCTGTACCGGTTGTTCAAGCGCGCGAAATGGTTGTAGGGCACCGCGTGGGTGGACGATTTCTGTAGAGCCGAGCCCATGCTCGGCTGCTTTTTGCCAAGTACAGCCGAGCATGGGCTCGGCTCTACACAGGCGACCGCATCAAGCCACGTAGACGGTCTTGATGTTCATGAACTCATGGATGCCGTGGTCGGCCAGCTCCCGACCGAAGCCGGACTGCTTGCTGCCGCCGAACGGCAGTCGCGCGTCGCTCTTCACGATGGCGTTGACGAAGGCCGCGCCGCACTCCAGGTGTTGGGCGAAACGCTCGCCACGCACCGGGTCGCCGGTCCACACGCTGCCGCCCAAGCCGAAGCGGGTGTCATTGGCCACGCGCAGCGCCTCGGCTTCATCGCTGACCCGGATCACCGCAGCCACCGGGCCGAACAGCTCTTCGTCGTAGGCCGGCATGCCCGGGCCGACCTGGTCGAGCACGGTGGCCGGATAGCCGGCATGCGTACCGGCAATGGGCTCGCCACCGATCAGCACCCGCGCGCCCTTGGCGACGCTGGCCTGCACCTGCGTGTGCAGTTCGTCGCGCAGGTCGGCACGCGCCATCGGCGCCAGCGTGGTGTCGCGCTCTTCAGGGTCGCCATACTGGCGCTCGCCCGCCGCTTCAACAAAGCGACGGGTGAACTCATCGGCCACGGCCTCGACCACGATGAAGCGCTTGGCCGCGATGCAGGTCTGCCCGCTGTTGTCGAAGCGCGACTTTACGGCCGCGGCCACGGCCTTGACCAGGTCGGCATCCTCAAGCACCACGAAGGCATCGCTGCCCCCCAGCTCCATCACCGATTTTTTCAGCTGGCTGCCGGCGTTGGAAGCGATCGAGCGCCCTGCCCTCTCACTGCCGGTCAGGGTAACCGCCTTCACCCGTGCGTCGCGCAGCACCTCGGCCGCCTGGTCGTTGTCGATGTGCAGTACGTCGAATACGCCGGGCGGCAGGCCACCGTCACGGCACACCTCCAGGATAAGGTCGGCGCACTGCGGCACATTGCTGGCGTGTTTGAGCAGGGCCACGTTGCCGGCCATGAACGCCGGGGCAAGGAAACGGAACACCTGCCAGATCGGGAAATTCCACGGCATCACCGCAAACACGCAGCCGATCGGTTCGTAGCGCACGTAGCTGCGCTGCGCTTCGGTATCGATCAGCTGCGGCTTGAGGTAATCGGCGGCATGTTCGGCGTAGTACTCACAGGCCACCGCACATTTTTCGACCTCGGCCAGCGCCTCGGCCTTCAGCTTGCCCATTTCGCCGGTCATCGCCTGCTGCAGGTCGTCGCGGCGTGCGCGCAGCTGGGCGGCGATCTGCTTGAGGATCGCCCCGCGGTCCTGCAGCGAACGTTCGGCCCATGCCGGGAAGGCATCGGCGGCAGCCTGCAGGCGCAGCTCGATGTCGGCAGCGCCCATCAGTTCATGGCGGTAGGTCACCTGGCCGCTGGCCGGGTTGACGATTTCGACAGTCATGGGGGATCTCCATCAGACAGGCTCCCATTGTGCGCCCGCGGTCGTGAGCCGGATGTTGCCGCCGCATGGTGGCGGCGTCCTGGCCTCAGCCGTTGTCCTGGCGGGCCAGTTGCAGATCCCGCTGCCGACGCTTCTCGGCACGGGCGTTGATGTACCAGCCGATCACCGCGGCGATCGACACCGCCGACACCAGCAGGGTGGCCAGTGCGTTGATCTTGGGGCTGATGCCCATCCGCACCGACGCGAACACCTTCATCGGCAACGTGGTTGAACCCGGTGTGGCGACGAAGCTGGCCACCACCACGTCATCCAGCGACAGGGTGAAGGCCAGCAGCCAGCCCGCTACCAGCGCCGGGGCGATGATCGGCAGGGTGATGCGACCAAACACGGTCAGCCGGCTGGCGCCCAGGTCCATTGCCGCCTCTTCCAGCGACAGATCCATTTCCTGCAGGCGCGAGGACACCACCACGGTGACGAAGCACAGGGTGAAGGTGACGTGGGCGATCCAGATGGTGGTCAGGCCACGCGCGGGGAAACCGGGAATCGCGCCCATCGAGGCCAGCAGCGCCATCAGCGAGAAGCCGAGGATCACGTCCGGCATCACCAGCGGTGCGGTCACCAGCGCACCGAACAGCGGCTTGCCGCGGAAGCGCTTGAAGCGGGTCATCACCATCGCCGCCAGCGTGCCGAGCACGGTGGACGTACAGGCGGTCCAGAATGCCACTACCAGGCTGGTCCACATCGCATCCATCAGCGCACGGTCGGCGAACAGATCGCTGTAGGCGCGGGTGGAGAACCCGGCCCAGACCATCGCCAGCCGCGAGCTGTTGAACGAGTAGAACATCAGCAGCAGGATCGGCAGGTACAGGAAGGCGAAGCCGAGCAGCAGCACGCCCAGCCCCAGGCCCTTGGCCGTACGCGGGCTCATGCCTGCTTCCCTTCCAGCAGGCGCTGCTGGGAACGGTTGAACCAGAGGATGGGCACCAGCAGCAACAGGATCATCGCCACCGCCATCGCCGAGGCCCCGGGCCAGTTGCGGTTGTTGAAGAATTCGTTCCACAGCTGGCGACCGACCATCAACGTTTCCGAGCCGCCGAGCATTTCCGGGATCACGAACTCACCCACCGCCGGAATCATCACCAGCATGCAGCCAGCGATGATGCCCGCCTTCGACAACGGCAGCGTGATGCGCAGGAAGGCCTGCCACGGCTTGGCACCGAGATCGTAAGCCGCTTCCAGCAGGCGGTGGTCATGCTTGACCAGGTTGGCGTACAGCGGCAGCACCATGAACGGCAGGTAGCAGTAGACGATGCCGATGTAGGCCGCCGTCGGCGTGTCGATCAGCTGCAGCCTGGGCAGGCCGATGCTGGTCATCAACGACTGCAGGCCGGTGAACTGCAGGAACTGGTCGAGCAGGCCGTTGCGGTCCAGGATCGCTTTCCACGCGTACACCCGGATCAGGAACGAGGTCCACGACGGCAGCACCACCAGCATCATCGCCACATTGCGTGCGGCCGGCGACATGCGCGCGATGGCGTAGGCCATCGGGTAGCCGATCAGCAGGGTGAGGAAGGTGGAGATGGCCGCAATCCTGATCGAGCTGAGGAAGGCCTGGGCGTAGATCGAATCGCGGAACAGCGCCAGGTAGTTTTCCAGGTTCAGCTTCAGCGAGAACGCGCCATCGACGTACTGCAGCAGCCAGGTGTACGGCGGCGAGCCGACCCGGCTGTGCGAGAAGCTGATCATCAGCACGATCAGGAACGGCACCGCGAAGAACAGCAGCAGCCACAGATAGGGAACACCGATGACCGTGGCACGCGTGCCCGGCAGCCAGCGCTTCAGGCCCGCCCTGCTCATGAGGTCAGTACCACGCCATCGTTGTCGCGCCAGTGCACCCACACCTCGTCACCCCAGGTCAGGCCATCACTGGCCCAGCGCTGCGAGTTGGCGAAGTTGGCCAGCACCTTGGCACCGCTGGGCAGGCGCACGTGGTAGACCGAGTGGCTGCCGAAGTAGGCGATGTCCTCGATGACGCCCTGCGCCTTGTTGGTATGCCCCTCCGGCTCGTCCTTGCCGATCATGACCTTCTCCGGGCGCAGCGCGAACGCGACCGGCTGCCCTTCGTAGCAGGTGATGCCGTGGGCGATGTAGACCGGCGCCGGGAACAGCGGCGAGCGCACGGTCACGTATTCGGGCAGATCCTCGTCGATGACGCCCTCGAACAGGTTGACCGAACCGATGAAACCGGCCACGAATCGGTTGGCCGGCTGCTCGTAGACTTCATCCGGCTTGCCGACCTGCTGGATCCAGCCGGCATCCATCACCGCGATGCGGGTGGCCATGGTCATGGCCTCTTCCTGGTCGTGGGTGACCATGACGCAGGTCACGCCGGATGATTCGATGATGCTGACCAGTTCCAGCTGCATCTGCGAGCGCAGCTTCTTGTCCAGCGCGCCCATCGGTTCGTCCAGCAGCAGCAGCTTGGGCCCCTTGGCCAGCGAGCGCGCCAGCGCCACACGCTGCTGCTGGCCACCGGACAGCTGGTGCGGCTTGCGCTTGCCCAGGTGGGCCATCTGCACCAGGTCCAGCATCTCGCCCACACGCCGGCCGATCGCGTCCTTGGCCAGGCCGTCCTGCTTCAGGCCGAAGGCGATGTTCTGCTCGACCGTCATGTGCGGGAACAGCGC
>NZ_JBNNHG010000112.1:0-13193 GCF_050268705.1 Stenotrophomonas sp. NPDC077659
CCATCGCCTCGATGGACGAACTGGGCGCCGGCTTCACCCTGGCCACGCACGATCTCGATGGGCAAGAAAGTGCCGGCCGAAATGGCCAAGCACCGCGAGATCTTCCGCGAAGGCGCGGCCAAGGACGGCGTGGACGAAGCCAAGGCCGACGCCATCTTCGACCTGATGGAGAAGTTCGCCGGCTACGGCTTCAACAAGTCGCACGCCGCTGCCTACGCGCTGGTCAGCTACCAGACCGCGTGGCTCAAGCGCCATTACCCGGCCGAGTTCATGGCCGCGACGCTGTCGTCCGACCTGGACAACACTGACAAAGTGGTCGGCTTCCTCGACGAAGTGCGCAACCTTGGCCTGACCGTACTGCCGCCGAAGGTGAACCACTCCGCCTTCATGTTCGAAGCGGTCACCCCGGACACCATCCAGTACGGTCTTGGCGCGATCAAAGGCGTCGGCCAGGGTGCCTGCGAGGCGGTGGTGGACGAGCGCCAGTAGGGCGGCGACTACAAGGACCTGCTCGACTTCTGCACCCGCGTCGGCTCGGCCAAGCTCAACCGGCGCACGCTGGAAGCGATGATCAACTGCGGTGCACTGGATGAGCTGGGACACAACCGCGCCTCGCTGATGCTGCAGCTGCCGGAAGTGATCAAGGCCACCGACCAGATGGCGCGCGAGCGCGCCTCGGGCCAGAACTCGCTGTTCGGTGGCCCCGACCCGAGCACGGTGACCATCCAGCTGGACCTGCCCGAGGCCGAGGAATGGCCGCTGCTGCAGCGCCTGAACGGCGAGCGCGACACGCTGGGCTTCTACCTCAGCGGCCACCCGTTCGACCCCTGGCGCGACGATGTGCGCGACCTGGTCGGCAACGACCTGGGCTCGGTGGAAAAGATCTGGAGTTCCAGTAACAGCGGTGGTGGTGGAGGCGGCGGCGAAAAGCGCTGGCGCCCGGAAGTGCCGACCGTGCTGGCCGGCCAGGTGGTCGGCGTGCGCCGCAAGGGCGAAAGCCAGATCTTCATCCAGCTCGAAGACGGCCGCGGCCGCGTCGAGTGCAGTGCGTTTTCCGATGCGATGGCCGAATTCGGCCACCTGATGACCAAGGACCGCATCCTGGTGGTCAAGGGCGGCCTGCGCGAAGACGAGTTCAACGGCGGCTACGCGCTGCGCATCCGCCAGTGCTGGGACTTCGATGAAGTCTGCGCCAACTACGCCACGCGGCTGTCGCTGCGCCTGGACCTGCGCCAGCAGCGCCCGATCTGGGAACGCGTCAACGCCGTGCTTGATCGGCACCGCCCCGGCCGCACGCCGCTGCGCCTGGACCTGCTGCTGAAGGGCCCGCAGGGCGGCGTGGCCGGCATGCTGGACGTGTCCGGGCAGAGCGCGGTACGCATCGATTCCAAGCTGATGGAAGCACTGCGCGCCGACCCGGCCGTACGCACGCTGAAGGTGCGCTACAGCCCGCCGTGGGCCAGCTGAGGCGGGCCCACGCATCTTGTTTTCCCGTTGTTGCCATCAAGGACGATAGACCGTCATGAAACTGCTGTTCCCCTGCTTCGCTGCCCTGGCGCTGGCCGCCTGTTCGTCCAAGGTCGATTTCGAGATCGACAACCCGACCGATGCCCCGCTGGCCATCAGCATTGATGGCAAGGATCTGCCGGTCGCCGCCCATGCGTCGCGTCCGGTCAGCCTGGCCCCGGGCGAGCACCGCCTGCACACCGACCGCCTGGGCGATGTGCGCTTCATCGTTTATGACGGCGGTCGCGGCGGACTGATCAACCCGACCCTCAGCGAGTACATCACCGCGCGCGAGATCTACGTCACCGGCGAAGACAAGCTGAAGAATTTCGGCGCCAGCGGCCTGGGCATCGAGGTCGGCGGCGTGGAGTTCAAGGGGCCCTTCGACAAGTTCCACAGCCTGTTCATCGACAAGACCTGGAACTTCGGCGTGCGCGAGCCGTTCCCGCAGGAACAGATCGTGGCCCACGTCGATTCCTCGGGCGGAAAGATCAGCACCAAGATCTTCACCGCGCCCGACTTCATCACCTACGTCGAGGAAGGCATGGGCGAACCGGGTGCCTACACGCGCGAGCAGCCGGCCGGCTACGTGGCCCCGGTCTACACCCTGGAACCGGCCCCGGCCACCCTGCCCGCCCTGGACCCGGCCTTCGAGGCCCACGCCGGCCCCCTGCGCGACCTCTACGCCCGCTGGCTGAAGGCCACCACCGCCGCCGAGCAGAAGGCGCTGCGCAAGGAGGACTTCCAGGCCAGCATGGACTTCACCCAGGCCACCGCAACGCTGGGCTCGACACTGCCGGTGGCCGCCAACCAGGCCTACAACGACTTCGTCACCGTGCGCAGCACCGAAATGGCCCGCAGCGCGTTGGTCCTGCCCTGAGCTGACTGGCGCCCCCTGCCCGGCTGGAGTACCGTCGCCTTCCAGACGAAGGCGTACGGGCCATTGCTGCGCATTCGGCTAGAATTCCCCTCTTCTTTATACGACGGCTTCCGATGAATCCGAACTACCTCGACTTCGAGCAACCCATCGCCGACCTGGAAGCCAAGATCCAGGAACTGCGCAACGCCAGTGCCGGGCCGGCGGTCAATGTCGAGGCCGAGGTTCATGCCCTGCAGGACAAGCTGCGCCTGCGCACCGCGCAGATCTTCCGCAACCTGACCTCCTGGCAGGTGCTGCAGCTGGCCCGCCACCCATCGCGCCCATACACCGCCGATTACCTGCGCATCATCTTCGATGAGTTCCAGGAACTGGCCGGTGACCGCGCTTTCGCCGACGACAAGGCCATCATGGGTGGCCTGGCCCGCATCGGCGGCCGGTCGGTGATGGTGATCGGCCACCAGAAGGGCCGCGACACCAAGGAAAAGATCAAGCGCAACTTCGGCATGCCCAAGCCGGAGGGCTACCGCAAGGCGCTGCGCCTGATGAAGATGGCCGAGCGCTTCGGCCTGCCGGTGCTGACCCTGATCGACACCGCCGGCGCCTGGCCGGGCATCGATGCCGAATCGCGCGGCCAGTCCGAAGCCATCGCCCGCAACCTGATGGAGATGGCCGAGCTGAAGGTGCCGGTGATCTGCACCGTGATCGGTGAAGGTGGCTCTGGTGGCGCGCTGGCGCTGGGCGTGGGCGACCGCACCGTGATGCTGGAATACGCGGTGTATTCGACCATCACCCCGGAGGGCTGTGCCTCCATCCTGTGGAAGGACGCCGGCAAGGCCAAGGACGCTGCCGAGCAGCTGGGCCTGACCGCCCCGCGCCTGAAGAGCCTGGGTCTGGTGGACAAGGTCGTGCGCGAGCCGACCGGTGGCGCCCACCGCAACCCTACCCAGATGGGCAAGCGCCTGAAGGCCGTGCTGCTGAACGAGCTGGAAGCGCTGGACACGCTGTCCACCGAAGAACTGCTGGAACGCCGCTACGCGCGCCTGCGCAGCTACGGCACCTACGAAGCGGCCTGAGGTAGTGCCCGCCGCTGGCCGGCAACATCCGGCGGATTGCACAAACGAAAGAGCCGGGCAGATGCCCGGCTCTTTTGGTTTGCGTGCGTTGTCTACCGCATCCACGCATGGCGTGGATCTACTGGAACGCCACGCGCGCGACGCCGCGCTTCAGAACGGCTTGGCCAGCACCAGCCACACAATCGGGATGAAGGCCAGCAGCGGGATCTCGTTGATCCAGCGCAGCGCGCGCGAGGACGGCAGCGCCTTGCCCTTCGCCACGCCCTTGAGCAGGCGCCCGGTCCAGATGAAATAGACCAGCAGCAGCACTACCAGGCCCAGCTTGGCATGCAACCAGCCGGCGCCACCGGGCGCGACCATGGTCGGGAAATCCGGGATGACCTTGTAGCCCAGCCACAACACCAGGCCCAGCACAAAGGCCAGGCCGAACATCGAATGGCCGAAGCGATACAGGCGCAGGCCCATCAGCTGCAGGCGCTCGCCCACGGCCGGCTGGCCCGCGGTCTCGGCCAGGTTCACCAGGATGCGCGGCAGGTAGAACACGGTTGCCATCCAGGCCACCACGAACACGATGTGGAAGGTCTTGACCCAGTAGTAGCTCTGCATGCGCTCGCTCCGGCGGCTGGCGGGAAAGGCACCCATTGTCGCAGTAGAGCCACGCCATGGGAGGCTGCCGCGGCCAATCGACGCACCACAGGAGAGCCATTCCATGGATGGCTGCCGACCGCACCATCGCAGCCACGCATGGCGTGGCTCTACTGATGGTTTGCCCGCCCGTTGCAGTGGAGCCACCCCATGGGTGGCTGCTGCGGCCAATCGACGCACCCTCGCAGCCACGCGTGGCGTGGCTCTACTACGGCCCCCCGCCCCACCCGGTGCCCGCAACGCCGTAGGATAGGCGCCGATTTCACCCCCAGCGTGCCCTGCCCCATGGACAAGACCTACGACGCCGCTTACTTCCAACGCTGGTACCGCCGTGCCGATATCGGCGGCAGCGCCCGCCTGGCGCGCAAGGTCGCCCTGGCCGTGGCCACCGCTGAGTACTACCTGGAGCGGCCGATCCGCAGCGTGCTCGATATCGGCTGCGGCGAAGGTGCCTGGCGCGCGCCGCTGCTGAAGCTGCGTCCGAAGGTCCAATACCTCGGCTTCGACAGCAGCGAGTACGCTGTGCGCCGTTACGGACGTACCCGCAACCTGCACATGGCCAGCTTCGGTGATTTCGCCTGGCTGCGGCCCTGTGCCCCGGTCGACCTGCTGGTGTGTTCGGACGTGATGCACTACGTGCCCGACCGCGAGCTGCGTGCCGGCCTGGCCGGGGTGGCGGAGCTGACCGGCGGCGTGGCCTTCCTGGAGACCTTCGCCGCCGAGGATGAATTCGAAGGCGACCATGACGGTTTCCAGCCCCGTCCGGCCCGCTGGTATCGCCGGACGCTGGCCCGGCAAGGGCTGCAGCTGGCAGGGTCACATTGCTGGCTCGGCCCCGCCCTGGCAGGCGATGCGGCCGCGCTGGAACGGATGTGAATCCAGATTCATTATTTTCAGCCAACTTAACCCGCGGGACACCCCGATGGGATATGCTGCACGGCAACATATGACCATACATATTCGGTCGTCATGCTCTATCAACTACACGAACTGACCCGCAACCTGCTCGCCCCCTGGGTGCACCAGGCCCAGGCCAACGCAAAGTTCTTCGCAAACCAGGGCCATTGGTGGTCGCAGATGCCCGGCGCTGACCGCCTGGCGGCGGTCAATGAACTCTTCCATCGCATCGGCAAGGATTACGAGAAGCCCGAATGGGGCATCAACGAAATCGAGGTCGAAGGCGAGCGCGTGCCGATCGTCGTGCACGAGGAAGTGAGCAAGCCGTTCTGCAGGCTGCTGCGCTTCAAGCGCCACAGCAACGAAGCCGACCAGCTGCACACTATGCTCAACCAGCCGTTCGTGCTGGTGGTGGCGCCGCTGTCTGGCCACCACGCCACGCTGCTGCGCGATACCGTGCGGACCCTGCTGCGCGACCACCGCGTGTATGTCACCGACTGGGTGGATGCGCGCATGGTGCCGGCCAGCGAAGGTGAGTTCGGGCTGGACGATTACATCGCCTACATCCAGGAATTCATCCGCCACCTCGGCGTCGAGCGCCTGCACGTGGTGAGCGTGTGCCAGCCGACGGTGCCGGTGCTGGCAGCAGTTTCGCTGATGGCCAGCCGTGGCGAGCCGACCCCGCGCACGCTGGTGATGATGGGCGGCCCGATCGATGCACGCTGCAGCCCCACCGCGGTGAACAACCTGGCCACGCAGAACCCGCTGTCGTGGTTCGAGAACAACGTCATCCACACGGTGCCGGCCAGTTACCCCGGCGTAGGCCGCCGCGTGTACCCGGGCTTCCTGCAGCACGCCGGCTTCCTGTCGATGAACCCCAGCCGGCACTTCAGCTCGCACTGGGATTTCTATACCGACCTGGTCAAGGGCGACCTGGAAGACGCCGACGCGCACCGTCGTTTCTATGATGAGTACAACGCCGTGCTGGACATGCCGGCCAAGTACTACCTGGACACCATTTCGGTGGTGTTCCAGGACTTCCTGCTGCCGCGTGGCGAATGGGTGGTCAACGGCGAGAAGGTCGATCCGTCGGCCATCCGCGATACCGCGCTGCTGAGCATCGAGGGCGAGCTGGATGACATCGCCGGCCTCGGCCAGACCGAAGCCGCGCAGGCGCTGTGCACCGGCATTGCCGCTGATCGCCGTGAGCACTTCATCGTCGAAGGCGCGGGCCATTACGGCATCTTCAGCGGCCGGCGCTGGCGCGAAGTGGTGTATCCGAAGGTGCGCGATTTCTTCGCCGCCCATGCCGAGGCCCCGGCGGCCAAGGCCACGAAGAAGAAGAGCAACGTCACCCCGTTGCGGCGCAAGGCGGGGTGATTCCCTGCGTGCCACATGCTGCCGGCAGTGCCGGCCGCTGGCCGGCAGCTTCGTCCCGGCAGGATTCGTGGAATTGCCGGCCAGCGGCCGGCACTGCGTGTTGCGTGCCTTACAACCGCACCAGCAGGTGCTTGGCCAGCAACCCGTGCAGCTTGCCGATGCCGCGCGCCAGATGCATCGTCAGCAGCAGCAGCAGTACGCCCACCACCGCCAGCACCGGCGTGAACGCCAGCGGCAGCACATTGGTGCCGTCAATGTAGATGCCCGGCACGGTCGAATCGAACAGTGCCGCCACCGGCGACCAGATGAAGGCCAGCGACACCGACAGCAGCGTTACCGCGATGGTGAAGTAGACGATGCCCAGCGGCAGCATCAGCAGGAAATACAGCAGCGTCAGCCAGGTACGGCCATCGGTGAACATCTCGCCCATCCGCTGCAGCCAGCTGCGGCTGCGGTCGGTGTACTGCGGGCGGCGCGGCATGCGCTCACCCAGCAGCGCTTCCACCAGCCGCCCTTCCAGCAGCGCCAGCCCGCGCACTGAACCAAAGAACAGCAGCGTCAGCGGTATGCCAATGATCAGGATCATCAGCCCCAACGACAGCGACAGGCCGGTCATCACCCAGGTGAAGAAGAAGATGCCCGTGGCCAGCGACAGCAGCATGTAGAACAGCGCACCGTAGGTGTGCGGATCCATGACCACGCCGAACACCCGAGCCATCAGCGAACGCTGCACCGGTGCCGGCGTCGGCGCGGCCGGTGCCACGCCGCTGGCCTCGGCGGCAGCACGCAGTACCGGGCCGGTGTCGGCACGCGGGGTGCGCAGCGCGCGGTTCACGGTCACCTCGGTCTCGCGGTAGATCTCGGCCACTTCCGCAGGCGCGCCGTAGCTGCCCGCCACGTCGGCGATGACCTCGGCCTCGTTGCGGCCCGGCTGTGCGGCCAGCTCCGAACGCAGGTACTCCTCGGCATCGTACAGGGCGTCCTGCACCATTGCCGGATCGGCGCCCTGCAGGGCCGCGCGCAGCTGCGCCAGATACTGCGCGATGGTGGTGGGCAGGCCAGTGCCTGCCAGGTTCGGCTCGTTCATTGCGGTACCCCCTCCAACACGGAATCGACGGAATCGCGGGTGGCCTGCCAGGCCTGGCGCCACTGCGCCAGCACCTCGCGGCCACGTTCGTTGATGCGGTAGTAGCGCCGGGGCGGCCCGCTGCTGGACGGCTCCACATGGCTTTCCAGCAGGCCAGCGCCTTCAAGATTGCGCAGCACCGGATACAGCGCGCTCTGCTTGCCGCTCAGCACGCCCTCACCCACGCGCTCCAGCTCCTTGGCAATCAGGTAGCCGTACAGCGGCTCCCCGGCCCGCGCCAGCACCGCCAGCAGGGCCAGCGACACCGTCCCCGCACTGAGCTCCTTCTGGAACTTCTTCAGGTGGACATCGTCTTCGCCCATGGCCGGCCCTCCACTACATTGAAGTCAACAATAGTGTGAAGTCCGGTATAGCGAATGTGTCGTTAGTAACCCTGCCGACGGTTCTGTCAAAATCGGTGCCCGTCCAAGGAGGCTGAATCCCGTCATGAAGATGCTCGTCCTGCTCATCCCGCTGGCCCTGCTGGCCGCCGTTCCTGCCCGCGCGATGACCGGGTGTGACCTCAGCAGAGGCGCCTATGATGCGCTCGACTTCTCGGCGAAGATCCTGGACGCGCACAGTCGTGGCGAGGACCGGCAGAGCGTCCTGGCACGTGCATTGGCAGACACCAGCCGGCCGGCCTGGTATGCGGACATGGCACGCGAAACAGTGGCCGAGGTGTACAGCGGCCTGCGCCCCATCAAGGCGCCGGTCTATTCCGTGTACCGCGGGATGATCTGCTACTACGCCCTGCTGCGCCCGAACGAGAATGTCGTGGTGAACTACGCCACCATTCATCCGGCGCTGCAGGCGTGCGAATCCAAGCACGGGCAACAGGCCCAGGCGCAGTGCAGCGCACAGGCGGTGGACAGCTACTTCCGCAGCCGGGCGAAGTAGTGCCACATGAGCGGGCACATGACATCCCGCCGCCCGCTCGCGCATGATCGGCAGACGCCATTCCGCACGGGACCACAATGCCCAACCCTCGTTACGCCCTGCTCTCTTTCGCCCTGGCCTGCCTGCTGCCCGCCGCCGCCAGCGCCACAACGCCCTACCGCAGCCCGCAGCAGATCCTCGACGCCTCGGCAGCCAGCGACTGGCGCACGCCGGACCCGGCCAACCTGCTGTACATGGACCTGCCGGCCGGGCGGGTCATCATCGAGCTGGCACCGCAGTTCGCCCCGCGCCATGTGGCCAACATCCAGACCTTCGCCCACGAGCACTTCTGGGACGGCACCAGCATCTACCGCTCGCAGGACAACTTCGTGGTGCAGTTCGGCGATGCCGACGCCGATGACGCCGCCAAGGCCAGGCCGTTCGGCAGTGCCGCGCGCACGCTGCCGGCCGAATTCGAACGCACCAGCGCTGGCCTGAAGGTGAGCGAACTGCCGGACCGCGATGGCTGGGCCGCGCAGACCGGTTTCGTCGACGGCTTCCCGGTCGGCCAGGACCCGCAGGCCGGCAAGACCTGGCTGGCGCACTGCTACGGCATGCTCGGCGCGGGCCGCAGCATCGACGAAGACAGCAGCATCGGTGCCGAGCTGTACGTGGTGACCGGGCAGTCGCCGCGCCAGCTGGACCGCAACATCACCGTGGTCGGCCGCGTGCTGAAGGGCATGGAACTGCTCAGCGCGATCCCGCGCGGGCCGGCACCGATGGGCTTCTACGAAGACCCCAGGCTGCGCACGCCGATCGTCTCGATCCGCCGCGCCAGCGATGTAGCAGCGGCCGAGCGCACGCCGATCCAGGTGCTGCGCACCGATTCGAAGACCTTTGCCGATACGGTGGAAGCGCGGCGCAACCGCGTGGATGATTTCTACAAGCGCCCGGCCGGGCATATCGACCTGTGCAATGTGCCGGTGCCGGTGAGGTAGCGCCGGGCCATGCCCGGCGGAACGTCAAACGCGGCCACCCTCAGCCCTTCTGGCTGACGGCCACGCTGCCCAGGATCAGGCCTCCGGCAATCAGCATCTGCACGGTCACGGCCTCGCCCAGGAACAGCCAGGCAAACGCCGCACCGAACAGCGGAATCAGATAGGTCACCGTCGACGCACGCGAGGGGCCGATGCGGCCGATCAGGCGGTAGAACATCAGGAACGCCAGGCCGGTGCAGACCACGCCCAGTGCGATGGCGGCACCCCAGGCCTTGCCGGGAATCGCCGCCTGCGGCCAGTGGGTCACCGCCATCGGCAGCATCCACAGCGAGGCGCAGCCCAGGGTCGCCGCAGCGGCGGCGGCCGACGGCAGGCCGGCCATGTGACGCTTCACCAGGTTCACGCCCAGGCCGTACAGCAGCGACGCCGTGGCACCGGCCAGCACCGCAGTGCCGATGCTCAGGCCCGACACCTTGGCCGTGGCCAGCACCACCACACCGGCAAAGCCGACCAGCAGCGCGCTGGCGCGGCGTACACCGATCTTCTCACCAAAGAACAGGAAGGCGATCAGCGCGGCGAACAGCACGGTCATCGCATTGCAGATAGCGCCGATGGCCGCCGGCGCCTGCTCGGCCGCGTAGGCGAACAGCACGAAGGGCAATGCCGAATTGATCAGGCCGATCGGTGCCAGCCACAGCCAGCGACGCGGCGGAAACAGGGTGCGGTCACGCCACAGGAACGGCATCAGGACCAGCGCGCCCAGCACCAGCCGCAGTTCCACCAGCGCAAACGGGCCGAACGAAGGCACCGCCACGCGCATGAACAGGAACGAGCAGCCCCAGATCGCGCCCAGCAGGTTCAGCTCCAAGGGGGTACGCCAATCGCGTTCTGCCACCTGCGGTACCGCATTCATGCCCTGCCTCCGTCCTGCGCCTGCATTGTGTATGGAGCAACAGGATGGTGCGCGGACGCCCGCCGCACAAGCGCGTGGTATCGCTGCCAGCCACCTGTGGGGTTCGAGGCTGGGCATGCAGCTGCGCTCTTCCCTGCTCCCCGCGCTGGCCATGTCAGCGATGGCCGCGCGTGCGCGCGGCGGTGTCCGGACTGGGCGCGGTGCTGGCTCGCCCCCATGTCGCCCAACCCTGCCTGCAGCGCTATGACGTGTTGCGCCTGCCCGGGCCGGCGCTCAAGGCGCGCTATGCCTGCTACGTGGTGCATGCCGAGGCGCAGCCGCCCAGCCCGGCGGCGCGATTGTTCATCGACTGGCTGCTGATCCAGGCACAGGACGAACGCACGCCTGTTCCGGCCTGCCCGACAGCCTGCTTGGCCGCCCGCCCACGGCCGGCTGACTGCACCGTCACCCGGTCTTTGCCCGTCGCTGGCTAGGCTGCAGGCAACCCCACACCGTGTACCTGCCATGGCAATGCTGCGACTGCGCATCACCGGAACCGAAGACGACGCCCGCGCCATCAGCGATCTGCTGCTGGGCCTGGAAGGCATCGAACATGTCGAGGAAACCGACGACCTGATGCCGCACATGGATGACGATGATTCCAGCTCGGCCGGGCTGTCCGATGACATTGGCCCGGGCATCCACGAACTGGAAGTGGAAGTGGGCAACGAAAGCACCGCGCAGAAGGTGCGCGATGCGGTGCAGGAGCTGGCGTTGGAACTGGATGTGTTCGTCGAGTACGAGACCGACGAAGGCTGAGGTTTCGCCGGGCGTGGCCCGGCGTTACCCCCTGCGTTCGATCACGCCTTGCGACGGCGCCTGCGCAGCCATGCGCGGATGCCCCAGCCGGCCAGCAGAGCCACGATGGCGACCGGCAGCAGGGCCGCAGCCGCACGGATCAGGAACGCGACGCTGAGGCTGAGGATGTTGCCCGATTCACTCAGCGCTTCGCCGATCTCACTACGGCTGCGCTGGCCCGAAGTCGTATCGAAGTGCAGCGTCACCCGCTGGGTATCGATGCGACGGCGCTGCTGTGCGGCATCCTTGTTGGCCTGCTCCACGCCCGCCTCGATCTCCGACAGGCGGGTGGTGATCGCCATCAACTCCTCGATCTTCAGGTCCTTTCTGTCCTGGTAGGACAGCAGGCGCGCATGTTCCTTTTCCAGCCGGGCCTTGGTCAGCGCGGTATCGGCTACCTGCTGGGCCAGATCCTCGGCACGGGTGTTGCGCGCCTGTACCTGCCCGCCTTCACCGGCCAGAGCGATCAGCGGCTCCACGCCCTTGGGGGCGGTACGCACCTTGACCTCGCCACTGGGGCGCTCGCCGCTGCGCTGCTCGACTTCCAGCACCGCACAATCGCCGAACGTCGCGCTCTGGCAGGCCTGCGTGACCTGCTGGATGCGCGCTGCGATCTGCGCCGCTTCCAGCTGCACCTGCACATCGTGCTCGTAGGCCAGGAACGCGCCATCGGGTGAGGCCACCGCCTCGGCCGCGGCACCGCCAGCGGAGGCGGCGTGGTCGCCCTGCGCAGCGCAGCCAGCCAGCGCTGCTGCCAACGCGAGGGCCGCCAGCCAGCCTCGCGTGCTGAAATTGCTTCTTCCGTGAATCTGCATGATGTCCGCCCTCCGGGGCCTGGGATTTCTGCCAGCGCCCATGGTAATCCTATGGCAGGGGCACAAAGCAGCCCGCGGGCCCTATGCTCGGGGATTGATCCCCGTACAGGAACGCCGATGCGCCCGCATCTCCTTGCCCTTGCCCTGGTCGCCGCCCTGGCCGGTTGCCAGCCGGCCGACGCCCCGACCAACGGTTCCACCCCGGCCGCCAGCCAGCAGGCCGGCGATGCGGCGGTCGACACCGCCTTCGCCGACCTGTCCAAGCGTGCGCTGGATACCTGGATGCAGCTGTCGCCGGTCAGTGCCACCCAGATCGGCGACCACCGCTATGACAGCGAGATCGACGACCTGAGCGCCGCCGGCCAGCAGAAGACCGTGGACGCCTACAAGGGCCTGCTCGCCGAACTGGACAAGATCGACGTGGCCAAGCTGGGCCGCGAGAACCAGGTGGACGCGGCGATCCTGCGCAACCAGCTGCAGTCTGAAATCTGGAACACCGAGGTGCTGCAGTCCGGCAAGTGGGACCCACAGGTCTACAACGGCCTGGCCGGCAGCGCCCTGTACGGCGTGATGGCCCGCGAATTCGCACCGCTGCCCGACCGCCTGAAGTCGGCCACTGCACGCATGGAAAAACTGCCGGCGATCTTCGCCCAGGCCCGTGAGAACCTGGATCCGGCCCGCGTGCCGAAGATCCACGCCGAGACGGTGGCCAAGCAGAACAAGGGCATCCTCAGCATCGTCGATACCTTCATCACCCCGCACATCGGCGAACTGCCGCAGGCCGACCAGCAGCGCCTGCAGGCGGCCATCGATGGCCTGAAGAAGGCCGTGGACGAGCAGCAGACCTGGCTGGACAAGACCCTGGTGCCGAATGCCAAGGGTGACTTCCGCATCGGTGCGGAAAAGTACGACCAGAAGCTGAAGTTCGCACTGAGCTCCTCGCTGTCGCGCCAGGAGATCGGTGAGCGTGCGCGCGCCGAACTCAAGCGCGTGCGCGAGGACATGTACGGCATCGCGCAGACCGTGCTGAAGGACAAGCCGGGCGCACCGGAGATGCCGGCCAAGCCGACCGACGAGCAGCAGCAGAAGGCCATCGAGGCCGCGCTGGAACTGGCCTACGCCGACAAGCCGGCACGCGACAAAGTGGTCGACGATGCCAAGGCCGCACTGGAGCAGTCCACCGCGTTCGTGCGCGAACACGCTTTTTTCGGCCGAGGCCAACAGCTCGCTGCTGTCGCGACCTTCCG
>NZ_JBNNHG010000113.1:0-2866 GCF_050268705.1 Stenotrophomonas sp. NPDC077659
GCATGATGCCCCCTGCACGGGCCCTACGCTACGCTGCCGCCGCGACGCTGGGCGCCGATGAGCGTGAAGTGGTGGACCCCGCTTTGCGATGTATGGGTATAGAAGGTCTCCCCGAGGCGCTTCAGACCCGTATCTGGAAGGACCAGATGCAGCTCTTCCGAGGCCCCCTGGAGGTCACGCGCGCCCGGCCAGTGCGCGGTGATCATCACTGGCTCGGTGGCCGGCGGCTCGCCAGCACCGTGGTGCCCATGCGTGGAGGCAGCGAACGCCCTGGCCTGCCGTTCCGATGGGGAAAACGACATGAACTGCGGTGTGGTCCACGTTCCGTCCTGCGCAAGCTGCTGACGCAGGGCATCGATCTCCGTGCGGGACATGCGTGTCCCTCAATACAGCGTCTGCACCGTGGAAGACGGCTGCGACGCCACCGCCTCGCGCATGGCAGACACGATGCTGCGCGAGTCCGTACCGAGCGATTGCAGGAAGGCCATGGCCTTCTCAAAGGCCGGACCTCGATTCAGCGCGTCCAGAACGACAGTACGGTCGCCCTGCCTGCCTGTCAGCTCATCCCGGGCGCGGCGCTGCGCCTCCAACCGCAGCGGGGCGGGCGCGTCAGCCTGTGTACCGGCCAGGTAGCGTGCATGGCCGTTGATGAAGCAGGCACCGGTGCAGGTTTCCCAGAACAGACGCAGGCCCTTGCTCACTGCCGCATCCAGCCCGCCAGCGTGGACCGGCGCCAGCGCAGCGATGACCGCAGCCGCCTCAGTGTCGTTCAGCGCGCTGCGGGCCTGGCGGACATCTTCCTCCAGGGCCGAGCGCGCGATGGCCACGCGCCGCACCTGCGTAAGACGGGCCGCTTCGATCGCATCCTGTGCATCACTGCGCAGCTTCACCAGGCCACGCACACCCCGTGCTGCATCCACCTGCAGGGACATCCCGCAGTCCTTCAACAGGGGCGCCACGTGTTTCTGCACGTCCTGCACCGCCTGGATGTCGTGCGTGGCGTGCCTCCATCTGGAACGGGCTACGGCGGTGGAGAGTGCGGCCTCCACCTCCGACCGGCGCGGCGTCGTGGCGCCCAGCTGTTCCTTGAGCGCTTCGCCCTGGCGCTGGCGCTCGCTGCGCCCCCACCCGGTGAGTTGCTTGAAGACACTGCGGCTGGCCATGGGCACGATGCTGCGCCTTCAGGCGCAGCATCAGATCCGGTGAGGAAGCATCGAGATTGCGGACCTGCTTCAGCTGCGCGCGCAGGGGATCTGCCTGCTGCTGTGCGGAGCGGGCAATGATCCTGGCAAGGGCCTTGTCGCAGGCATTGCGCACGCCATCCAGTGCGCTGCTGAACCGTTGCCCGGCCTCACGGGTCTGCTGATCGAAGCCCCTCAGCTGGGCAATGGCTTCAGACAGCATGCGCTGCTGTGGCGAAAACGTGGGACCTGGGATAACGGCAACCGGCATGACCCTGCTCCAGCATCAGAAAGGTCATTCACTCTAGGCAGCGCGTTGCAGCGACACCATGCAACTTGTTGCAGGTCCTGCAGGCAGGTGCGGCCACTCAGCCGGCGAAATGCTGGTAGCCGCCCCCGCTGGCCTCGCCATCCACCTGTACGCCCTGCCCTTCGGCCATGCGACCGACACGGGTCAGCGGCACGTCCAGCGATTCGGCCAGGATGTGCAGCGCATCGCGCTGGTCTGCGGCGGCGGTGAAGCACAGCTCGTAATCATCGCCCCCGCGCAGCGCGCAGTCGCGGGCAGCATCTCGGCCCAGCAGGCCGCGCAGGGCGGGCGAGATCGGCAGCGCATCAGCATCGACCTGCGCCGACAGCGTGCTGCGTGCGGCGATATGACCGAGATCGGCCAGCAGGCCGTCGGACACATCCACGGCAGCGTGGGCAAAGGCGCGCAGGCGCAACCCCAGGGTGACGCGCGGCGTCGGCCGCAGCAGCCGCAGGCGCACGTACTCGTAGTCGGCCAGCAGCGTGGCGGTGTCCACGTTCAATGCGCCCTGCTGCCACAGGCGCAGCGCACCGGCCGCATCGCCCAGCGTGCCACTGACCCAGATGTCATCCCCCACCTGCGCGCGGTCGCGGCGCAGTGCCTGGCCGCGGCCGACCTGGCCCATCGCGGTCACCGACAGCGACAGCGGCCCCCGCGTGGTGTCGCCACCGATCAGCGCGATGTCGTGCTGGTCGGCCAGCGCGAAGAAACCTTCGGCGAAGGCATCGATCCAGTCTTCGGAAGCGTCCGGCAGGGACAGCGCCAAGGTGCACCAGGCCGGGCGCGCGCCCATTGCGGCCAGATCGGAGAGATTGACCGCCAGGGTCTTCCAGCCGATGTCGAACGCTGGTGTTTCGGCCGGGAAATGCACGCCACTGTTGAGCGTGTCGGCGGTGACCACCAGTTGCTCGTTGGCACGCGGCTGCAGCAGTGCGGCATCGTCACCGATGCCGAGCAGGATGTCGTCACGCTCGACGGTACGGGCGCGGAGGCGGTCGATGAGGGCGAATTCGGCCAGGGACATGGGGCGCTCCGGCGGGTTGCATGGATGGGCGACGGGCGCGGACGGATGATGCCGACGAGGTGGAACCGGCGGGGTTGATCCGGTTGGATTGACCCGGCTGGATTGATCCGACTGGATTGACCCGGCTGGATTGATCCGACTGGATTGACCCGGCTGGATTGACCCGGCTGGATTGATCCGGCTGGATTGACCCGGCTGGATTGATCCGGCTGGATTGACCCGACTGGATTGACCCGACTGGATTGACCCGGCTGGATTGATCCGGCTGGGTAGAGTCGACTGTTAGTCGACTGCTTTCCGATCAGGAAGAGCAGTCGACTAACAGTCGACTCTACCAAACCAAAGCAGATT